>NZ_JAEQCT010000179.1:0-6762 GCF_020738205.1 Microcoleus sp. PH2017_24_DOB_U_A | reverse complement strand
GATTTGTGAAATGGTTGAACCAAAATTGGGACGTATTCTCGGCTTATAAAGCCAGTTTAGGCCTTGTTTGGGCTTAAAATTTGTTTAAGTCCCGCTAACGACTATGCAGGAATTTATATTCGCTCTAACACTGTCAGCTTTGCCCGTTCAGTAACTTGATTGGAGCAATTATTGCTGAAGCGTTACCGTCATCAAAACAAACATTAGGACTAGCATTGCACGCTGCTGCTGGCGTACTACTGGCGATCGCATCTACCGAACTGATACCTAGAGTTGTCATCGCTAAACCTGCTTGGGCAACGATGTTTAAGAGTCAAAATATGCCGAGAACAAAGCGATTTTTGTTACTTGCTGCATTTATTATCCCTGTTTGGCTGGGCGCGACGTTAGGCTATTGGGGATTGCGCGGACAAGCCGATCTTCCCAAGCTAATTGTGCTGGCATTTACCACAGGCACTTTAATCACGGCGATTGCGGAAGAGATTATTCCGGAAGCGCATCAAACTCAAGATACAAACTGGTCTATTTTAACGTTTATCGGAAGTTTTGCGCTTTCAATACTATTTTCATATTATATTAAATAGGTGAGAAACTTTGTATGAATAGAAGTAATGCAACGATTTAATCTAACTATACTCAAACAGTTCTGGGCGATCGCCAAATCTTACTGGTCAAGCGACGAAAAATGGCGCGCGCGCGGCTTATTGCTATTAGTGATCCTGTTGTCCCTTGGCTACACAGGACTAAGTGTACTTCTCAACAACAAGCGAGGCGAGCTAATTTCGGCATTATCGGCTCACGATGAAGCTAGATTTTGGCAAACAATTCTAATTTTTGCCGGGACATTAGTTATTTATGCACCATTATATGCAGGCTATGATTATTTGCGCGATCGCCTGGGCTTGGAGTGGCGGCGATGGTTGACTAACTATTTTGTCGATCGCTATTTCCAGAATCGGGCATTTTATAATCTAAATCATGCCGATGCTGACATTGATAATCCCGATCAGCGGATTGCTGAAGATGTCAAAAGTTTTACCCAAGAATCGTTAAAACTACTGCTGGCGGTAGTTGATTCTTTGTTGGCTGTGGCGGCGTTTAGTGGCGTGCTCTGGGGCATTTCTAAGCCATTAATCTTGTTTTTGGTACTCTACGCGCTGGTTGGTACTTTGGCGACTGTTGGGGTATTTGGGAAGCCCTTGATGCGACTCAATTTTGGGCAGCTTAAAAAAGAGGCCGATTTTCGGTTTAGTTTAGTGCGGGTGCGAGAAAATGCTGAGGCGATCGCCTTTTATCAGGGAGAACCGCGTGAGTCCGCTCAAGTCAAAGGCAGATTTGTCGAAGCTTTCGACAACTTCAAGCGCTTAATTTTTTGGGAGTTGAATCTGAATATCCTGACTAACGCCTATGAATTTATTCCCTTCATTCTGCCTGCAATTGTAGTCGCGCCCGGCATTTTTGCGGGTGACTTAGAAGTTGGTAAAGTTACTGAGGCGCAAGGAGCTTTCATTCGAGTCTTTTTCTCGCTCAATCTAATTGTGGCACGCTTTCAATCCCTTGCTACTTTTGGCGCGGGTGTCGAGCGTTTATACACCTTTTTAGAGTGTTTGGAAACTGATCGCTCAACTTCCCAGGAGTCTGAGGACGCCCTGGAAACAAGTATCAAAACTGAAATTGCCGATCGACTGGCGATCGAAAACATGACCCTTCAAACACCGAACCGTCAACGGACTTTGGTGGAGGATCTATCGGTGAAACTCTCTACTGGCGAGGGTTTGCTGGTGAGAGGGCCTAGCGGTTGCGGGAAAAGTTCTTTGTTAAGGGCGATCGTTGGACTGTGGGATGCAGGAAGTGGCACAATTTCGCGGCCTACCCTGGATAAAATGTTGTTTTTGTCGCAGCGTCCTTACATGATTTTAGGGACGTTACGAGATCAAATGCTGTATCCAAATATGGATTCGGAAGTTGAAGATTCGCAGTTGAGGCAAATTTTGATGCAGGTAAATTTACCCGATTTAGAGCAAACGCATGGAGGATTTAACACTGAACAAAACTGGGCGGAGCTTCTATCTTTGGGAGAACAACAGCGCCTTATTTTTGCACATCTTCTGCTCAACAAACCTAGCTACGCCATTTTAGATGAGGCTACTAGCGCCCTCGATCCTGATAATGAAAAACATTTATACCAACAGTTACAAGCCTCTGGTATGACATTTTTGAGCATTGGACATCGAGAAAGTTTGAGTAATTATCACGAGTCTATTTTGGATTTGACCGCAGATCATACCTGGTCTTTAACAGATTCTGAAACTATATCTATCGAAATAGAAACGGAGGATACGGCAGTGCCGTTTCCCTACCCCAATTAATTGTAGGGAAACGGCACTGCCGTCTCCTGATTCTTGATTGGTTGTGCTTAATCTATTCCTATTGACAGAGATTACACTTAAAAATTTGAAGTCAAATATCTGTACTGCGATCTGGGTATTTTTCAACTTTGTGATTTTCTATATGCTGTATGCCGCGATCGCCAATAAACTCGATGTCTGGCTCTGGATTGGTTATGGATTTGTATCTCTAGAAGCTATAATTTTACTAACCTTTCGATTCGTCTGCCCATTAACTCTGATTGCACGGAAGTATTCAAATTCAACAAAGGAAAATTTTGCGATTTATTTTCCTAATTGGCTATCAAAGTATACGTTTTCAATATATACGACTATTTATTTGTACGATCGTTCTTATCATCACCATCTATCAACTTCTAAATCAACAAACATAGGTAAGTATCATGTGGATTAAGTGGATGGCAATTGTTGGTGTTTTAATCGTAGTCAGCTTGGGAATTGCTGCGATCTATGGTAGCTATCGCTGGCAGTCAAACACCGATCGCCTACGAGCCAAATTAATAAATGGACAACGGACAATTAAGTCCCAAATCTATGACCAAAAAGAGATCGAAGGCTTGCCAGAACCCGTGCAGCGATTCTTTCAGACAGTAATTAAGGACGGACAAGCGATCGCCTCTGCGGTCAAACTCTCTCAGCAGGGACTGTTCAATCTGAGTGAAACTGAAGATAAGTGGAGTCCGTTTACAGCCACTCAATTTGTGACGACTCAACGTCCGGGTTTTGATTGGGATGCACGCATCCAGATGGCACCAGGAGTTAATGCCTTTGTTCATGATACCTATTTGTTAGGAGAAGGCAGTTTACACGCATCATTACTCGGTCTTTTTACCGTTGCAAATATGCACGGTGCGCCTGAAAACAATCAAGGTGAATTATTGCGGTTCTTGGCTGAGACTCCTTGGTATCCGACTGCACTATTGCCCAGTCAAGGTGTGCGCTGGGAGGCGATTAATGACACCTCCGCCCGCGCTACTTTGACGGATGGTGCAACCACTGTCTCTGTCGTATTTCAGTTTAATGCTGAAGGTGCGATCGCCACTATGCGGGCTGAGGCTCGTTATCGCGACAAGCTAACTGCGATGCCTTGGTGCGGGAGATTTGGGGAATATTCAGTTCGCAATGGGATGCTGATTCCTTTAGAAGGCGAGGTGGGATGGGAATATCCAGAAGGCATTCGGCTCTATTTTAAAGGAAGAATTACAGAGATTGAGTATGAGTTTGCATCGTGAGGGATGGCAAATTTAAAACGGGTGCATCTGGTGCTTTTCAAATATATTCGTAGGGGCGGTGCGAACAGTCTCTGAAGGGGTTTGGCGTTAAGTTGACACCAATGACCACTGCCGTGTCCATACACCTGAAATTAGGGCTGTCAAAGCTATAGTAAAACCTTTAAACAAATCAGGTATAAAATCATGAATCCACAGTCCATATTTTGGAGCTTGTCCACGGAGCAGGTGCTTCAGCAGACGCACTCTACAGCCACAGGATTAAGCCGTGCTGATGCAAAACAACGCCTAAGCCAGTACGGCGCAAACAGCCTCAAACAAACACACAAATCGAGCGCATTCGTGCTGTTGCTCAATCAGTTCAAGAGTCCGATTATCGTGATTCTGATTTTCGCGGCAGTGCTCTCGATTTTTCTGAAAGATGCGCTAGATGCCATCATCATTTTGGCGATCGTCCTAATCAGCGGACTATTAGGATTTTGGCAAGAGCGAGGAGCATCGAACGCCGTCGAAAAATTATTAGCCTTAGTGCAAGTTAAAGCAACTGTGTTGAGGGATAATCAATCTCAAGAAATCCCCAATGAAGAAGTAGTTCCCGGCGATATTGTGGTGCTTTGTGCAGGTAAAAATATTCCCGGCGACTGTCTAGTTTTAGAGTCAAAAGATTTATCGGTGAATGAAGCAGCACTCACAGGAGAAACCTATCCGGTTGACAAATTTAATGGTGTATTGCCCGCTGAAACTGGACTAAATCAACGCACCAATTCCCTTTATATGGGAGCCAATGTGATTAGTGGAACGGGGAAAGCAGTAGTTGTTCATACTGGAAAAGAAACTGAATTCGGCAAAGTATCGGAACGCCTGAAACTGAGGCCTCCCGAAACAGAATTTGAACATGGGCTGAGCAAATTCGGCTACTTTTTGATGGAAGTAACGCTAGTTTTGGTCGCTCTAATTTTTGCAGCCAACGTCTACCTGCATCGCCCTGTGCTCGAATCTTTTATGTTTTCTCTGGCGTTGGCTGTGGGTTTGACCCCTCAATTGCTACCTGCGATCGTCAGTGTTAACCTGGCGCGCGGTGCCCAGACAATGGCGAAAAAGCGGGTGATTGTGAAGCGCTTACCCGCGATCGAGAATTTTGGCAGTATGAATGTGTTTTGCACCGATAAGACGGGTACGCTGACGGAAGGAGAGGTGAAAATTCACTCTGCGGTTGATGTGGAGGGGGAAAATAGCGATCGGGTTTTACTTTACGCTTATTTGAATGCCGCATCTGAGTCTGGTTATGTGAATCCGATCGACAAAGCGATTCGCGAATACAAAACATTCGACATTTCGGGCTATCAAAAGCTCGATGAAGTTCCCTATGACTTTAACCGCAAACGTCTCAGCATTCTGTTCAAAAAAGACAGCACGCATTTGATTATTACCAAAGGTGCACTGAAAAATATTTTGGATGTTTGCTCAACCGTTGAAACTGCTGAATGGAAAACGATCGACATTGCGGATCGGCGACAAAAACTCCACCAACAAGCGGAAGATTTGGGCAGTAAAGGATTCAGAGCCTTGGGTGTGGCTTATCGGGATTGTGAGCAAGATTCCTTCACCAAAGATGATGAAACAAACATGACATTTCTGGGCTACCTTGCGCTCTTCGATCCGCCAAAACCTGGCATCGCTGATACTCTAAAAGAGTTGCAATTACTGGGAATCACTCCGAAAATGATTACTGGAGATAGCAAGGCAGTTGCTATCAGTATTATTCAGCAGGTAGGACTGCGTGAATCAAAAGCTTTGACTGGATCTGAGCTAGAAAAAATCAGTGATGAAGCCTTGATGCACCTAGTACAAAATACCAATGTTTTTGCTGAGGTAGAACCAAATCAAAAAGAGCGGATTATCATCGCCCTTAAAAAAGCAGGGAATGTCGTGGGATATCTGGGAGATGGCATTAACGATGCTTCTGCGCTTCATGCCGCTGATGTTGGTATCTCAGTCGAAAGTGCCGTGGATGTTGCCAAGGAAGCTGCTGACATTGTGTTGATGGAAAAGGATTTGAATGTCCTGATCGAAGGTGTTAAGGAAGGACGGATTACATTTGCCAACACTTTAAAATATGTCTTTATGGCAACTAGCGCTAATTTTGGTAATATGTTTAGCATGGCGGGAATTTCTCTGTTTCTGCCCTTTTTGCCTCTGCTTCCGAGTCAGATTTTGCTGACGAACTTATTAACTGATTTCCCAGAATTGACCATTGCAACCGATCGCGTAGACAAAGATTTAGTCAACAAACCGCGCCGGATGGACATCAAGTTTATCCGCAACTTCATGGTCGTGTTTGGTTTGCTAAGTTCCATATTTGATTACCTGACGTTTGGGGCGCTGCTGTTGCTGCTACACGCTCAACCACAACAGTTTAGAACCGGCTGGTTTTTGGAGTCTGTCATCTCTGCTTCGATGGTTGTGCTGGTTGTTCGTACCCGCAAATCTATTTTTGACAGTAAACCCGGAAAATACTTGTTGATGGCGACGCTGGCTACCGTAGGAGTGACGATCGTCATTCCCTGGACACCTCTAGGAACGCTGCTGGGATTTCAACCGTTGCCGTTGAGTTTTGTGCTGGTGCTGGGTGCGATCGTCCTGTTGTACGTTACGGTGGCTGAGAATGTGAAACGAGTGTTTTATCAACGAGTGAAATTTTAGTCGTTAAGGCGCAACACTTAGGAATAAAAAATCAATAACTTGATGAATCGTCAGATATAATTAAAAATAGGGATAGCTTACTTATTTGACCAAAACAGAGTTCAAATTGCAACTTTTTGTAGCGAAATGTGGTATATGTTTTTAGACAAAAATTAGGTTTAAATTAGGAAGTGCGATCGCTCATAACTCAGTAATGACCCAAGAATGGCAAAATACCTTGATTCAATCGCGTAAGGGCGATCGTACTTTCAACAGTTCTGAATACAGAAACCCAGTTGCTTAAAATAATACAATACGCTTGGGTTAAGACAGAGTCCCCTAAGCCGTTACATAAATCCTACCCAAAGTTACTCAAGATTGGACAATATTGGACTTTGAGCTTCGTTTACTTCCTGCTTCATCCTGGTAGTGTCGGCACTCAC
>NZ_JAEQCT010000206.1:0-1559 GCF_020738205.1 Microcoleus sp. PH2017_24_DOB_U_A | reverse complement strand
AGCTTGCTTACCTTGGGATGGCCGACCACTCAATAGCGCAGGAAGTGAACTCTTTCATTGTAGCTAAAGATGGCTTTAGTTAAGTTTGGGTAAGTTTTATGAAGCAGTCGGGAAAAATTCGATCGATTTATGCAGCGCTTCAATTGCAGAAACTACCGCCCGAGTTAGAAGGAACGCGCGATGCCTGCTGTTAACGCAATGTGATATATGGCAGGAATTTGCTTGACTGTTGTTAAAACCTGCGTAGGCGACAGCCGAGACGTTAGCCATCGCCTCTCACCGAAAAATAAGGTTTAAAGTCCCTGGGCTCTGCTGTGCTGGTTGTGGCGAGAGTTGATTCTTTAGTTACGGGTATTGGTTAGTTTTTTTGACTAATCTCAGTGATATTACGTAATTACTGACAAAATCTTCACCAAAACTTTAATAAAATATACTGGAATGTGTGATTTACTGAAAATCAAAATAGTCGATCGACAAAATTGATAATTTAACACACATTCATCAGGAAGTTTTTTATGAATCCCATTACAAAAAACAGCTTTCGCTGGACTTACTCGGTGGCTGTCTTCCTTGCAATTATTGGATTACAGCAACCAAAGGCTACAGCAGCAACGCTATCTAACGGCTGGAATTATGCGATCGACTCCTTCAACGACGGCGTGACAGATGGTAGAGTCGGCGGCGGCGAGTTTGAATTTTACGGCATCGCCATCAAAGAAACATCAGACACGGCTTTCATCGCCATCAACTCCAATCTCAGTTTAGCTGGATATGCACGCAGCAACGTTCTCCGAGGCAACATCAACTACGGCGATTTGTTTTTCAATTTTTCCGGTCAAAACTTCAACACAGCTAATGCAAATCGCAGCTTATTTGGCATTCGCTTTGCCGACGGCAATGACTCAGGTGTAGCGACAACAGGCATTTATAGCAATGTTACAGCGAAAAGCTTTACTCAAGCGAACGATGGATTTTCTAATCTAACCGGATACAATACTCATGTTCGATCGGGAGGTGGAACCTCGTCAATCGGTGATTTAGCTGCTACAGACCCGTATTTTCAACAAACAGGAGAAAATACCGTTCTCAATTCAATTGCTTCGGGTACAAAAGTAGGAGAAATCTCTGCTTTAACTTCAGCAACTTTGAGCGCCATGGGTCTTGATTTCTCGCAGTTTAATGCAGTAGGTTCTCAAACCATCGGATTCAGTTTCGATAAATCTGCTATGCCTTCTGGCAGTTATGTTGCTAATTTGTTTGCTGAGTGCGCTAATGATGCGATCGCCATTAAAGGAGAATTTGAGGCCGTACCCGAACCTTCTACATGGTTCGGTACTTTAGTAGGATTGAGCTTTTTAGGTATGGGTGCGGCGAAACGCAAAATCAAGCGCAAGGTTGCTTGAGGCGATCGCAGCATTCTGGCGAACTGGCTCTCTGGCCCATTCGACTATAACATTTACGGTATGTAGTTGCGCTTCAGCGCTCTTTGGCTTGGTATATGAAAGAGCGCGGCGTGGCTGATTGACGGTATGAATTAAGTTCTACCAAAAAGCTCAACG
>NZ_JAEQCT010000178.1:0-9676 GCF_020738205.1 Microcoleus sp. PH2017_24_DOB_U_A | reverse complement strand
GGCATCTTGCCTGTTGCTAAGAAAGAAAGGGGGCGGGCAAGATGCCCACCCCACAATAAAATTAACTCTTTGTGGAACAGGCATCTTGCCTGTTGCTAAATATTTTCAAATACCACAGTTTCCGAATAATTACTTCTCAACTATCACCGGAGTACCCACTGCGACTTTCTCAAATAAAGCTTGGGCATCTTTATCAAACATTCTGACACAACCGTGAGAAGCCGCTCGCCCGATCGACTCTGGAGTCGGAGTCCCGTGAAAACCGATCACATTCTTACCATCCGTCCAAAACCCGATCCACCTGCTTCCCAGCGGATTGTCCGGCCCTGCGGGTACAAGTTCTCCCGTCCAAGGATGTTCCCAAACAGGATCTTTAATCATTTGCATCACTTTAAAGTTGCCCGTGGGAGTTTCCCAGCCGTCTTTCCCCACAGCCACCGGAAAACTGGCTTGCACCTTATTTTTGCGGTAAACATAGACCCGGCGTTCTCGCAATTTCAGCACTAAACGCACTTCCTCAATCGCATTTTCCGGCGCGTTTGGTTCCTGCGGAAGATACCTAGACGGTTCGCCTAATGGTGGCAGTTCGGGAACTCCGAGATTTGGCAATTTTACATCAGATTTTGGCTGCTGGGCGATCGCACTATTACTCCAATTAGCCACCGGTTCGGCAGCTACCTGCTGCTGTAAGGCGACAGACAGCGCCGCTGCGCTCAAACTCAGCACAATTAAGTTGTTAAATAAAAATTTGCTGTTCACCATTATTTTGTTCGCTAAACTCTTCACCAGCAGTTCCTACAAAGTTCTTATCTAATTATCCGCAAACTCCACCGGAAAGCCAAAATTTAGAGATGGCTTTTTAACTGTAAATGCCCTGCCCAGTTTTTAGTTTCCATTTCACAAATTATAACTTATTTAACTGCCACAAAATTGGTTTGTAGTGAGGACTTTAGTCCTTGAAATTTGATGCGGACTGAAGTCCTCACTACAAACCAATGTTGTTTGTAGTGAGGACTTTAGTCCTTGAAATTTGATGCGGACTGAAGTCCTCACTACAAACAATATTTTTTATTGCGGGTAATTGACCGGAGATGATATAGCTCAACACAAGACTTACGCGGTAATACCAAATAAACCGGGGTTTTATACGGGGAACGGTGGCGCTCCGCTAGAGATTTTCGCGAACAAATCCGGTTGATGGGTAAATCGTGCAAGTCAATGATTGAATTTTACCTCCGACTCATTTGATTTTTTGATCTGTGGCAGACTGGCGATCGCAAATTGAAACTATGGCGCTGCTGCATCCGGCAAGCATAATCTGTCTGTTGGCAGAGTTTGCCGCCCGTGCCGCAACAGTTAGAGGGGCGCAAAAAAACGGAAACGGTCGATCGAACAAACTCAATATATCACGCCGACACTCTAGAGATCCGAAGCACTGAACTTCTTGTAACTTGGGAACTTATGATTTAAAATTTAGTCTTTCAAAACTTGTTCGATAATCTTTTTTTGAGATTGTCCTAAATTTACTACTCCGGGGATTAAACTGGATTAGGTTTAAAGGTTGGGACTTTCGCGCAGCGAAAGCAAGCCCGACCCTAAATAGCAGTTAATGTGAGGTTTCAATGCGTCTTCAGAAGATCAAATTATTTACAGGTGCAACCCTGTCGGTGCTAATATCGGCGGTTTCAGTGCTTCCTGCGATGGCTAACCCTCCAATTGAAATAGCCCAAACGCAGAGCACCACAACAGCCAACGCTCAAACCATTATTGGTTTTGTCAAAAATATTGTCGGCGACATAGTAACAATTAGCCCAGAAAGCGGGCCGTACAGGACTCTCAGGATTCAAAGATGCATCCTGAGAATTACTTCTCTGGTACCGGGAATGAAAGTCAGAGCCACCGTAGCCGGAGATCAGGTAGAAAGGCTCGTCGTGATCCCCGATTATAAAGTAGTCTCTACCACAGTTGTTCGTCCCCCCGCTCCAGCACCGCGTCCGGCCCCTGAACCGCCACCGCGTCCGGCTCCCGCTCCCCGCCCAGTTCCTCGTCCGGCTCCCGCTCCGGCTCCGCGTCCGATTCCGGCTCCGCGTCCAGCTCCTCCTGTGAGAGGACTTTGGTAGAACTAGATTTCTAACCAGAATTAAGCCACCGCGCGCGCGGTGGCTTCGCTTTTTCAGAGCAGTTAGAATAAAAGAATTGTCCAGCAATTGTTGAGAAATCGCTGCTATGTATTACCTGCGTTTCTTGCTGCTAATTCTGCTGTTACCCCTGGTTGCGTGCGATCGAGCTACCGATGCTACAGCGACTCCTGTACCCGCACCAACTCCGCTGTCGCAAATTCCCTCCGTTGCACCGCTGACAAATGTTCGTACAAATCAAATTGTACCGACCAAACCGCTTTCGCCGCAGCCGATCCGCATTGTTGCAACTGCTTTGCCGCAGCCTTTCGCCACCCAAAGCGCCTCGAAACCTCCTCAAGTAGTACCGATTCCCCCATCGCCAGTGCTGCAAGTCCCTCCTGGCTTTGTCGTCAGCGTTTTTGCTGACAATTTAGACGCTCCCCGATGGCTGGCTTTGACGCCGACAGGAGATGTTTTGGTAACAGAAACCAGGCAGAATCGGATTAGGCTGCTCAGGGATGCCAACGGTGATGGCGTTGCTGAGGTGAACATGACTTTTGCTAGCGCCCAAAACGGCTTAAATATTCCCTTTGGCATGGCTTTTGCCGATCGCTATTTCTTCCTCGGAAACACCGCCGAAGTCCGCCGATTTCCCTACACAAAAGGGCAGGAACAATTAACAGGTACTGGTGAAAAAATTGCCGATTTACCGGGCGGTGGCTACAACCAACACTGGACGCGAAACGTTGTCGCCTCCCCGAACAACCGCCAGTTGTTTGTATCAGTTGGTTCCCAGTCTAATGCCGATTCCGAACCCTTGCCGAGGGCGTCTGTGCAAGTGATGAATTTGGACGGTACAAACCAGCAAACTTTTGCTTCCGGTTTGCGAAATCCCGTCGGATTGGATTTTCACCCAAAAACTAATCAACTCTACACGACAGTCAACGAGCGCGACGGTTTGGGAGATGATTTGGTGCCGGATTACTTGACCCGAATTCGTCAAGGCGAGTTTTACGGCTGGCCTTATACTTATTTTAAGCCAAATTTGCTCGATCCGCGCCACGTCAAAAATGGCAAGAGCGATCGACCAGATTTAGCAGCTAAAACATTGATGCCAGACGTGCTGTTTCAGGCCCATTCGGCAGCTTTGGGACTTCAGTTTTACGACGGGAAAACGTTTCCCAAAAGATTTTTTAACGGCGCGTTTGTGGCGTTTCGGGGTAGTTGGAACCGGAATGCAGGAACGGGTTATAAAATTGTGTTTGTACCTTTTAATGCGGCGACTGGACGCCCTCAAGGTTATTATGAGGACTTTCTGACTGGTTTTCTCACAGATCCGTCGGGCCCGAAAACTTGGGGGCGGCCTGTTGGTTTGCTGGTTTTACCTGATGGGAGTTTATTGTTTACTGAGGAAGCGAATAACCGGATTTATCGCGTGCAGTATCGTGGCTGAGCAAAGGGCGATGGATTAGATACCCGACTTCTTGAAGAAGTCCGGTATCTGGCTGTTTAATCAGCTTCAAACCTTGCTAAGTTGAGATTCACCGGAAACTTTTTGAAAAATTAACAACTTATCTTCTGCCGCTGTTTCGCGATTTAAATCAGACAGTTCGTAATAGGAATCTGTTTCTGGCAAGTAGATTTCCGGTAAATTCTCAGGCAGGATTAAATAAGTGTTTTTCACCTGTAAAGCATTGTCTATATCTAATGAATATAGAAATCCGTCAACAGGATTTACAATTAACTGGTGAAATGAAACTTGTCCCTCTATGTAAAGCTTGAGAGTTGGTTGTGCAACTCTGAAAACCAACCAGCGATTGTACAAATTATCTACATCGCACCAAGAATAAAGATAGCTATCGCCGTATTCATTCTCAAAAAGCGATAGCAGGGGGCCGTCGAAATACTCTAAATTGACTATGCTTCTAAGAGATAAAGGAAATTTACTTAGTTTAAATCCTATTAATTGTTCCACTTTTTTTTACCTTACAATAAACAAGATGTTATTACAAATTTTGCTGCCAAATCAGCATTAGCAAACTCATGTAGGCTCAAGTGACCGTTATCATCTATTTTGGAGACAACTCCATCTGTCTTGTCGATCGCTCCTGCTGCTATGTGAGTCCCCAGAGAATCGCGCAGTTTTTTTCTTTTTTTTGTTAGTTTTAAATAACGGTTTTCGGCATTTTCCCTGGTATCAAATAATGATAGCGCATAACCTTGACACCTGGTAGCTTCAGTTTCTGGTTTTAGGTTGCGCTGCGGAGTTATTATCAGCACCGGTTTAAAGTTATTAATAGCTCGTTCATCATTGGGCTCAAATACAAATCTAAAAGCCAGCATTTCTTGCGGTTCATAGTCCAGTGGCGGGCATTTAGTTGAAAGCTTATCTATATGTTCTTGGTGTTTGAAACACATATTGATAATTTTAGTATCCTAAAGGTTTTGTGTAAGCGCCCTAAAATCCCGAACCCGGTTGTGTCAAAAACTCTGCTTCTTCGGGAGTTGTGTCGCGTCCGAGAATTTGATTGCGGTGGGGAAATCTACCAAAACGCTCGATGATTTTAAAATGTCGCACTGCAAAATCAATGACAGAATCGCTATCAGGTTCGCCGCTGAGTTGGCGAAATGATTCCACAGATTTTTCCTGGTGTTCTAAGTTTTCGCTGTGTTCAAAAGGCAGGTAGATAAACCACTTTTGTAAAGTCAACAATTCGCGATCGAAGTTATTGTTAACAGCGTGTTGGGCGGCGGCTAAGGCTTTGCTGTCTGTGGCGAAGGCTTGGGGATTTTCGCGAAACATATTGCGCGGAAATTGATCGAGCAGTATGATTAATGCTAGGCAGTTTTCCGGGGAATCTTGCCAGGAGTAGAGTTTACCGGATGCTGCTAGTTCGTATTCTGCTAGAAATAGCGATCGCACTTCCGTATCAAAATCGGCATCTTTCTCAAACCACTTCTTTTGAACTTTACCAAATTCTGGAGAGTTCGATCGACCAAACCAAAAATCTAAAACTTCATTCATTACCAATCTAGTTAGCCATTGATTATTGATGGCAATTGAGGCATCTGTAGTTGCACAAAATCTACTTGATGTGCAACTACAAATCGCAGCGATTAATGATTACCAAAGATGACTCCGCCCAAACACAGGTACTTGCTTTCCGACGCTATCGAGGGTGGAGAAAAAAAATTAGATTACAGAGTTTAAGCTTCCAGATTCATCTGTTATCGAGTAAATCTAAAATCTAAAATCTACAATCTAAAATCGACTGACTTAGGAACTTTTGCTGTCCGGTACTTAAATTTACGAACTGGTAAACAGTCTGTCCCAAGTTTTTCCTCCCACAATTCCGTCTACAGGAAGGTTGGCTTCCCGCTGAAATATTTTCACTGCATCTAGGGTTGTTCTACCAAAGATGCCATCAAGTGCGATCGGTTCTGGACACACACCGCGGGCGTTTAACAATTTTTGCAGTTTCCTCACATCTTCGCCTCTCGATCCGTGTTTTAAAATCCTTTTATGGAATCTAACTTCTGGTTCGTGGCAATCATTAGTGTGGCAAACTTTGTCGCCGGCGCCCCCTGAATAAGTGGCTGCATTGGCGCCTGTCAAAACTAATATGCCGAGAACTGCTAGTAAATAATAAAAAGTCTGCGATCCAACCATACTTTCCCTGTTAATTTTCTCAAGCGTTTTCTGCAAGTTTGACCCGCAACAAACGGGTAAAAGCCACCGACTAAAGTCGTGGACGATCTCAAAATTTTAGAATTTTGTTGAAGCTCCCAGATTCAATCCGAGAGTCAATCTAAAATCTAAAATCTAAAATCTAAAATCGACTGACAATTGTTTGAGAGTGAGAAACCGGGTTTCTGGGATGGAGGCGTCCAATCTCGATTGACCGGGTTTCTGGCAACAGTCAACAGACATTCTACAATATAAGTGGCTTTACTGCAAAATCTTTGATCGTGCAAGTTAAATTTTGTTGCTCTTGGGTTGCAGCAAAGGTAACAATTACTTCGCACGCTACAGAAACTGTCAGCATTACCAAGTTTCTCGCCAGCGGGTAATCGCAAACGTCATCATTCGCCGCGGTCGGAACCCGATAGTGTTGGTTCCAAATTATTTCGGAGTAATCGGCGGCTAATCCGACGTGCACGCAGGGAATGGAGGCACTCGCACAGTAATCTTTGACTGCTTGCCGCCCGATGCTGTTATCAAAAGTATCGATCGCCAGGGCGCTGTTGGCAAGCAGTCGATCGACATTGGCGGGTGTCAATTCCTTTGAGTGCACGTCAACGCTGACGGACAAAGCGCGGTACAGGTTGTTGGCGAGAATTTTGGCTTTGAAGGCGCCGATGTCCGATCGATAGTAGGGTTGAGTGGAAAGGTTGCGCTCTTCGATGCGATCGCGATCGACGACTCTTAACTGGCAAAAGCCCGATCGCGCCAGACTCTCTACAATATTCGCACCCAAAGCACCCGCGCCGCACACCGTTACCGGGAAATTTTTAATCAGCGACATCACTGCGGCACTTCGGTAAAGTTGTTCGTGAAAAAAGGGAATTGGGAATTGGGAATTGGGAATTGGGAATTGGGAATTGGGAATTGGGAATTGGGAATTGGGAATTGGGAATTGGGAATTGGGAATTGGGAATTGTTCAGCTATTCTGTATTGATTTTTTATGGCAAAAACAACTAAAACTCTTGTGGGGTGGGCTTCTAGCCCGCCCCAGACGTACAAATTAAGGGTGCATCTGGTTTTTGAAGAGGGCGAAGCATGACCGCATATAAGTTATTAGTTATAATCTCCTATTTTCTGCGGTCATGCTTCGCCCCTACGGATATATTCGCTGGCATTGAGATGACCCCAAATTAAATGCTGTAAAGCTTATCTATCTTCGACTACTCCGACTAATGACTGCAAGTCAAAATCCTTGTCCAAGCCACTGAGACAAATACCAGAACTCATAACTGTTAAGTCATTTTTGGCGATCGCCGAACTATGATGTTCTCCACTAGCGCTAGTCCATTCAACCAACCAATAATCAGCGCGATCGCTAAAATCCCGCAACTCACCGCCGCCCATCTTCAACGCCCGCTGCAAGCGCTGTTCGTCGCGTACTTTCGGAGCGAAATCTTTAATATTTCTAGTCGCCAATTCATAAACAATTCGCATTTCCGGCGTCATTCCTTTAAAGCGAACATCTTGAGGCAAAATCAACTTTTTCAAAGCATCTTTCAACTCCTCACATAGCAGCGGATCGGCGCGCCGATCAATCTCTTCAAACCACAAACAATTACCGTCCCACCGCGCCACAATCTGCTCGAACTGGGAGCTTTCACTCACTAAATGTACTGCTACAGGTTTAGCAAAACCCACGCGCTGTTTAGCATCAGACTCGTTAACAGGATAGGTCAGCCAACTTTGCCCTTGTAGCACGCGAGCTAATTGCAAGCGAATCGGTACAAGCAGTTGCAAATACTCGGCGACTTGTGGCAAACTAGGTTCCTCAACTACAGCAGCAATTTTATTATTAATTGCCTCCAAAATAGCCCATCCTTCAAAGTTGCGCTGCTGCAATTGAAAAGTATAAATCATGCCACATATCTTTGTCCGCACCCTTCCCCCTCGAACGCAAGGAGCCAGGAATTGAGTATCGAGCAGTTCCCCTTCTTGGGCCGCGAGTTGGCTGATAATCTTGCGGATATTTGCCATGGAAGTGACCTCCTTCAACAGTTGACAGTTGACAGTTGACAGTTGACAGTTGACAGTTTAAGAGCGACCTTTACCTAGAAGGAAGAGGATTGGAGTAATGAATAGTCTGATTTTAATTTCTCCCTATCGGGGAGAGGCTTTCAACCAATTCTTTCTGGTAATTTTACTTGTTTTTACACGATCTGCATATAAACTAAGAGAATATAAACATTTACTAACAATCTTGACATCAAGGGAATTCCGAATATAATATTGAGCAAGTATTCAAAGTTAACGTTGTAAAAATATCAAGTAAATATGCTGCAAAAACTCTGTTTTAAGTTAGTAGTAGTGACAAGTCTGACACTTCCTATTGTTGGCTCTGCCCAAGTAGCTAAAGCTCAGAACACTCATGGAGCTACTGCTTATTCTCCGACTTCTGACGCCACCGGTATTAGTTGGGATCATGGTACAGAGAAAGAAGCACTAGATGCAGCAGTAGCCGCCTGCAATCAACAAAGTGGTGGGGCTAACGATTGCCAAGCGCTGACCTCTAATACCAATAATTGTGGAGCGATCTCAGTAGGCAAAGGAGGAGCAGGTGCGGGCTGGGGCGATGATAAAGCAGCAGCAGAAGCTCAAGCTCTCGCTGCTTGCAGCGAACTGGAAGGAGGCAACTGTAAAATTCAGCTTTCAGCTTGCAACAAGTAATTGAATGATGAATTTTTGTCGGAGTGGTGTATATTTTCTCTTGTAAAATAGCTGAGAAAATAGCCATATTATGTCCGTTTATTTACGCGAGAAAAATGGTTTCTAGTGAGGACTTTAGTCCGCAGAAAGAAGGACTAAAGTCCTCACTACAAACCAGTAGGGTGCGCCGCAGCGCACCTTACCCAATTAATCTCCTACTTCAGAGGTAACTGCATCCGGCGGCAGCAAACTTTCTAATCTATCTTTAGACCAGTATTCAGTAGGATAGGCGAGTGCAATAATATCAGAAAGTCGAATCAACCACGTAACTTGTCCGTAAGCATCGGTATTTTCCCCGTGTTCGTTAGGGGGAACTATCACCAAAAGTTCTGCAAACTCCCCGAACAAATTAATCGGGATGCCGCCGAAACTACTATTATTTGTTTTAATCCAAACTTTACAGCCTCGATCGAGGGCTTCTTGGAGTCGCTGGGACAGTAAAGTGGATTTTTTGACCTGGGATTTTTTGGCTTTCGACTTTTTTCCCATAGTTTTAAGAAGTTAAAGTAGTTGTACTGTGAGTTGCACGGTGGGTTACACAGTGGGTGGAGATTGGAGTGCGATCGTCTTCTAGGGCTTCGTTAACGCGATTTGCTATTGAAACTGACAAAACGAAAAAGGACGATCGCCCGATCGACACCCTACCAGTCTAGTCTATAAGAAAGTGCCACACTGCGATCGCCATAACAATTTAATTACAAAATCGGGAAATGAGCTGCGGTATCAAGTTACAGAGTGAGTTAACAGTCTCCGTATTTATACTGTGCCCAAATGCAGTATAATCGGCGAAGTCTTCCCAAATCGTTTAACTAAAACAATGGACTGGCGAAAGCTCATTCATCCCAACCCGAAAACTTCAACAATTCAACCACCAGCGCCAGAAACTCGATTGTCTGTAGAATTCCTGTTGGGGCTGTTTGCGGCGGGATGGACAGAAGAGCAAGTTTTAGAGAAATATCCTACACTCACTTCCCCCAAGCTGCGCGCTGCTTTGGCTGCTGCGGATTCGCAGTTAGGGACTCGCGGACAAATAAAATACCAGTCAAAATGGGATAATCGTGATATCCCATTTTGGTAAAGTTTCAGAACGTTGCCATGAGGGCAAAT
>NZ_JAEQCT010000177.1:0-16899 GCF_020738205.1 Microcoleus sp. PH2017_24_DOB_U_A | reverse complement strand
TCCCGAAAGAGGTACGGTGCTACCGGAGACTAAATTAGTAGATGCACCCTGATTAATTAACTCCCAACCAATTTTGGCCCGGGAGTTTTTTTTGTCGATCGCACCTCATATCAAATCCGATTGCATCGCCCTGTATTCATGTCCATCTTCTCTCTCTGTGCTCTCTGCGCTCTCTGCGGTTAAATAATTCCGATCCAACCGGAAACGATATCAAGCCATCAACTCTGACTAATTTCCCAAACAGTCCGGAACGAGGTAATGTCGCGCCGGAGATTAGATTAGTAGATGCACCCTGATTAATTAACTCCCGCGCCAATTTTGGCCGGGTTTTTTTTGTGTTAAGGCTGATGCTGAAAAAAATTGAGGTAAGTTTCCGGATTGCGCTGGAATTCTGAGGAAGCTTAATTGGTAGATGCACCCTGATTAATTAACTCCCGACCAATTTTGGCCGGGTTTTTTTTGGCAAAAATTAGATATAACCAGAGGTAGCGACTGTTTGAGGGCTGAAGTATAAGCTCAGAAACCCGGTTTCTAGGAGTTTTGCTCTTGGGTTACGACAAATGTTGAAAGAAACTGAGATCTTGCACCATTCTCAATTACCTTTTTATGAACAGGCAAGATGCCTGTTCCACAAGAAAATTCATCTTTTGTGGAACGGGCATCTTGCCCGTTCTTGAGAATGGTGCAAGATGTGAGAAGAAACCGAGTTGCTGAAATAAATTTTCTAAATTTTCCTGAATGTGGTGCTGTCGGAGCGGAGATTAAATTATGTAGATGCACCCTGATTAATAAACCCCAGCCAATTTTGGCCGGGGTTTTTTTTGATCGAAAGCTGGATCGAGTCGATCGACCTACAACAGATCGAAAGACTGCACCTCAAGCACCGGGCCGATCATCGCAAAAGTCATTACATCCTTGCGGATTTCACCTTTGACGCTGACTTTAAGACCAGCTTTTTTCAACTCAGAAGGAGCATCCTTAAGTTCGTAAGTTTCCCCATCTTCGCCGATTAAAGCCCAAGTGCCCGGGCCTAATCCTTTGCGTTCAATTTCGCCTTTGACTGTAATACTCATGCTGACTGCGCCTCTGTTTTAATAGCCAAACGTGCCAATCCAAAACACAACAAAGCATTGACAATCAAGAATGTTTGTGCTACTAAACCAGTTCCCAATCCCCAAACTGCGGGAGAGAGAACAGCATTCACTGCTAAACAGCTAGCAAAGCCGATCGAAGTTGCGATCGCGATCCACTTCCACTCTCTGTGTCCCAACAGCAAAACAATCAAAATCCCGGGAATTAAAACGCTAGCAAATAAGGGATTCAGCATACTGCTGCCGTTAATTGCACCGCCGAGTTCGGGGATAGAACTACCCATGATTCTCATCGGCCACTGCGGCAAGTCAAATACGAACAAGTTGCGGAGGAAACAGAAGCCAGAACTTCCAGCAATCAAGCCGCCGGAAAAGCCCCAAGTCCACTGGAAGGGGAAATAATTCCGCAAAATGAAAGCCAGCAGGTAAGAACCGAGCACCATGGCAATTTTCGGCAACAGGGCGACTGCACCGCCGTCAATCCAGAAGCGGGGGCTGAGATAGCCGTTGTCGCGCAGCCAGCGGAAGAAGTCGCGGAAGTTGATTTGTCCGCGCTGGGCTAGCTGAACTGCTGCGCCTGCGTCTAGATGTCCCGAACCAAAATGGTTTAAGGGGTCTTCTGTGACATTTCGCGAGGATTGCAAGAGTATGCTGCGAATTTGGTCTGGTTCTGTGATGCCGGAGGCTTTGATTAGGGCTGCTACGCCGGCGACGTGGGGAGAAGCCATGCTGGTGCCTTGGTAGGCTTCAAAGACTTCGTTTCCTGTTTCTGGGTCGATCGTACTTTGGAGAATTTTGCCCAGTTCAGAACCACCGGGGGCAGAAATGTCAACCCCGGCGCCGAAATTGGAATAATCGGCTTTTTCTTCGTTGGGGCCGAGGGCAGAAACGCCGATGACGTGGGGATAGCGGGCGGGATAGGAAGCGGAACTTTCGCCGGAGTTGCCTGCGGCTGCGATGATGACAACGCCTTTAGAGTGGGCGTAGTCGATCGCCTCTTCCATTAACTGACTTTCGCCGCCGCCACCTAAACTCATGTTGATGACATCTGCGCCATTGTCTGCTGCAAATTTAATTGCTTCGGCAATGTCGGAAACTGTACCGCCACCGCTGCCGCCTAATACTTTGAGCGGCATTAAAGCTGCTTCGTAGGCGATGCCTGCGACGCCGTAGTTGTTGTTAGTTGATTGGGCGACAGTACCTGCGACGTGAGTACCGTGGCCGTGGTCATCGTAGGCTTCGGCGCGATCGTTTACAAAGTCGTAGCCCGGTACAAATTTGGTTTCTTTTAAGTCGGCAACGGGGGTAATGCCGGTGTCAATTATCGCTACTGTTGTACCGCTGCCTTTGGTTTCGTTCCAGGCAGATTCTACGTTGATGCTGCGAAGATTCCACTGCTTGGTATACATGGGGTCGTTGGGAATCTCGAAAGCGCTGTATACGTAGTTCGGTTCAATGTATTCGGTATCTTTAGCCAAATTTGATTTTCTCAGGGCGTTTAGCAAAGTGCGATCGCCCTTGACAACATACACATTATCTGATGTTGAGAATTCGCTGTTGAGTTGGGGTGATATTTGGTACTGTTGGGCGATCGCATTTACTTCTTTGGCAATCTGGGCAGCACCGATATCTTCGCGGAAATCCAGCACAATCGAGTCGTAAGTGCCTTGAGTAGCCAGTCCTGGGAAATTTGAAATCGCCCAGCCGAGCCCGATTAAAAATAAGCACAAAAGGAAAAACTTTTTCATGGCCGATCGTCCGTTTAGGGAAGGCTTGTTCACCACAATAACCCAATTTTCAGTGCGATCGCCAGTTTTACGGTCGGCGGCTGCTGGATAACTCGCGGGCGGGCCTTTGGTATGTGGTGGTGGGGGCTGCCCGTGCGATCGCAAATTGGTATAATTTCTAGTTTAAATTGCCGAGCAAGTTTGAGGAGTTCAATCAATTGTATCATGAGAGGAGATGGCAAACAAAACCGGGAGTATTTTTTACCAGAAATAATTGGTTTAAAGCCTCTCCCCGATCCGGATAAATTAAAAGAAAACTATTCATTACTCCAATCCTCTTCCTTTTAGGTAGAGGTCGCCCTCATCTGTCAACTGTCAACTGTCAACTGTCAACTGAATGAAAAGGATATTGCATGGAAAGAGGTTTAATGTGGCTGCCGCTGCTGGCACTTTTTATTGCTCTGGCTTGGGCTGGATGGAACGAGTATCAAAAGTTAGAAGCGTATCGCGTCTGGGCGGAACAATTCGCTAAGGCAAAATACGATATTTATGCTGTACTCGGTCAGCAAGAAGACTGTTTGACTTGGGGGAAACCTACTCGCAGCGGCCCTGTGAATTTGCAAAGTTTTTCGTTGAAAAATGTGCAGTCGCTGCGGTTGTTAGTTAACGGTGCTGTGGTAGATTTAGAATCGCCGCCGAATTCTGGAAAAGCGATCGCCATAGAATTTCTGTTAAAAGATACTGCGGCGGTGCAGGTTCCTTTTACAGAAGTTCCTCTAGCAACTAAATGGGCAAAGTATTTGCAACAGGAATTGCAGAGATTTCTCTAAGATTATAGAGTCAATGCCATTTCTGAATCCTCTGATGTCCGGTAGATAGCTCGCAATCAAATAGGTTTGTAGTGAGGGAGCATCTCATTTTTGCAAAAAGCATTTTTTCTTTCAGTGCTGTCCCCGCTCGCGTGCTTTATAAAGCACGCGAGCGGGGACGCTCGCACTACAAATGCAAAACTCAGAGGCTCCCTGTAGTGAGGACTTCAGTCCGCATAAAATCCGAGGACTGAAGTCCTCACTACAAACGAGATAACTGTTATTTTACCCGACTATAAATTGTTTTTTACCTTCCCCTTCCCCTGCGAATGCAAATACAGGAATTTTTACAGCGCTACCAAGAGGGAGAGCGTAACTTTGCTCATATTGACCTCAGCGGTGCTAGTTTAAGCGGTGTCAACCTTCGAGAAATAGACTTAACTGGTGCTAACTTGACGGGTGCTAATTTGAGCTGGTGTTTTTTGAGCAATGCTAAGTTAATTGGGGCTTGTTTGCGCCGCGCGGATCTCCGCAGTGCGGGGATGGCTGGGGCGAATCTGACTGGGGCAAATTTGAGCGGAGCAAATCTTGCGAAAGCAGATTTGCGTCTTGGTTGTTTGGAAGCAGCAGATCTTAATTGGGCGGCGCTGTGCGAGGCGGATTTGGGCGGTGCTAATCTTCAAGGAGTTAAATCTGACCAAATTAATTTAGAAAAAGCTAAACTCGACGGCGCGCAGTTGATGGGGGCGGAATTGATGGAGGCGAATCTCAACCGCGCGAGTCTTGTTGGTGCGAATTTGACGGGTGCTAATTTGCGGGAAGCGCATTTGGTGGAAGCGAATTTGCGATCGGCAATTTTGAGCGGTGCAAATTTGATTGAAGCTGACTTGAATGGTGCGATTTTGCGATCGGCAAATCTGACGGGCGCTGACTTGCACCGAGCTGTGCTGGCGGGGGCGGATTTGACTGAGGCGGTGCTGGATCGGGCTGATTTGAGTCGAGCGAATCTGGCGGGTGCTTATTTATTGAAAGCGAGTTTTAAGCAGGCGCTTTTGCTGCGAGCTAACTTGCAAGAAGTGTATTTGCTGCGGGCGGATTTGAGCGAGGCTAATTTACGCAGTGCTGATTTGCGGAAAGCTGATTTAAGCGGCGCTTATTTGGTGGATTCGATGTTGGCTGAAGCGGATTTAAGAGAAGCTTGTTTGATTGAGTGCCATTTAATTCGGACGGATTTGGAGGGGGCGCAGCTTACGGGGTGCTGCATTCAAAATTGGCAGGTTCAAGATGTCGAGCTGTCTAAAGTTAACTGTCGTTATGTTTTTACTGACTTTGATTATACTGCGAAAGTTGTGGCAAATCGCTTTCCGGTCGATCGCGATTTTGAGTCTGGGGAATTGGGACAGCAGTATCACGAGGAAAGTTCGATTGTGGAGGTGTGTTTTGGTGAGTTTCCTAATTGGGAGGCTTTGGTGTTTACGGTGCGTCGGGTGGAGTTAGAGAGTTGCGAACTTCAGTTGAACATTCAATTTTTTGAGTCTGCCCGAGAGCAAAATTTACTGCGGCTGAGCGCGAACCGTTTGGTGAATGGTAAGATTTTGGGCGATCGCATATTGGCGCTTTATCCAGATATGTTGGAAAAGGTTTTAGCTAAGGGCGCTGAAATTTTGATTTTGCTGGGATTGGCTGTTGCGGATAACGGTTCGCAGGAGGAGTCAGCAACACCGCAGCCACCAAGGCCGCTCCCAAAAGAGGTGTTGCTCAGAAGACAGGAAATCTACGAGCGAATGGTGCGCCAAATTTCGTTTATTTTGATGTCTCAGACGCCGGATAAATTCTCTGAAAGCGTACAGCGGTTGTTGGATTATTTGAAGCAGGAAGGTGTTCCGACTATTCAGATTCAGAAGAAAGTAATCAGTCAGGCGATCGTGGAGCGGGCCAAGCAAGACGCGGGTTTTCGGGAACAGTTGTTGAGGTGGGAGAAAACGGCGTCGGCGAGTATTCGCTGTTCGATGATGGGGGAAGCGGTGCGATTTGCGATCGCCCTTTTGTGGGAATGAATAGGGAGCATCTCAGTTTTGCATTTAGAGTGCTTTCCGGAGCTCGCGTATTGTACACGCGAGCGGGGACGCTCGCACTGTTTCTGCGTACACAAAAGCCCGCGAGTTTCTCGAAAGCCCGCGAGCGGGGACGCTCGCACTGTTTTTTTGCGATCGCGTGTTTCACCCCGGGCCGCGAGCGGGGACAGCACTTTTTGTCGTCAGATTAGCTGTTTTCCCAGAAAAAAGGATATTTTTCAGGTGTATCTGATAAGTTAGCTTTGACAGGATTTTGTTTAATATATTCCCAGGTATTGATAAAATGTTGGTGGCTGTTAATAATTTCCGCGTGTCGCCCATCTTGCCAAACTTTACCGATATGCTTCATTACTTTAGGAATCTCGGTTGAACTGAAACCTTTAAGACTATGAAGCAAGCTTCCAATTGACCAGTCTTGAGAATCAGACTTCGGAAAAGGCTGAAGCAAAAGATGTACGTGATCTGGCATAATAACGGCAGCGAATAGTTGATATCTTTGGTTGTGAAAGTGCAAGGTAGAATCTAGAACAACTTGTCGAGCCGGTGGAGTTAGTTCTAGTCTTTCCCAGGTAACGAATGTTATAAAATGGATATTCTTGGGGAGTGGTAATTGAATAAAATCTTGTTTCAATGACATTGATTTACCTCATTTAATTGCAAATTGGATTGAGTGCCAGGGACGGCGTGGAAAAATTGGCAAAAATCGCCGGAAATCCTACAGTGCGAGCGTCCCCGCTCGCGTGGAAAAATACCCATCGCTCGCGGATCAAAATTGGCAAAAATCGCTGGAAATCCTACAGTGCGAGCGTCCCCGCTCGCGTGGAAAAATACCCATCGCTCGCGGATCAAAATTGGCAAAAATCGCTGGAAATCCCACAGTGCGAGCGTCCCCGCTCGCGTGGAAAAATACCCATCGCTCGCGGATCAAAATTGGCAAAAATCGCCGGAAATTGCACAGTGCGAGCGTCCCCGCTCGCGTGAAAAAATACCCATCGCTCGCGGATCAAAATTGGCAAAAATCGCCGGAAATTGCACAGTGCGAGCGTCCCCGCTCGCGGGAAAGAATAGCCCAATCCCGAGCAAAAATCAACAAAAATTGTCGGAAATCCCACAGTGCGAGCGTCCCCGCTCGCGTGGAAAAATACCCATCGCTCGCGTGGAAAAATACCCATCGCTCGCGTGAAAAATACCCATCGCTCGCGTGGAAAAATACCCATCGCTCGCGTGGAAAAATACCCATCGCTCGCGTGGAAAAATACCCATCGCTCGCGTGGAAAAATCAACATCAATTCGGTACAAGAATCAACATCAATCGTGCGGCAAAATCAATATATAGCCTTTCTCAAAAAGATGAGGTATAACTGACAGCTCATATAACCACTAAACTAAGAAGGGCCCAAGCCCAACAACATACCTCATCTTTCTGAGCACCGTTATAAATAGCCCGATCGCACTATTCCTCCACCAGCCAACCAATTACCAATCTTGACTCGCCAGTTGGCGGCCCGCTAAAGCCCGCACTTGCTCGTCTACGTCGGAAACTGCGAGCGATCGCACCAATCGCAAAGTTTCCTCATTTTCGGGATAATGTTCGATAATTGCTTCGAGTGCTGTAAACCGGGGATTGTAAGCAAAAGAACCTGTTCTATCGTAGGCATCGGTAAGAGCTCTGTGGCGCAAAAACTCAAACATTCCCGGTTCGTCCTTCCATCCCCGAATTAACTCTACCAGAGCGATCGCCCGCACCTGCGAATCATCATCCTGCTCGGCCCTAATTTTCAGCCACTCAAAAGTTTGAGACTCATTTGTCCGCCCCCGGGCTAACTTTTGCAAAGCAATTTTCCTAACAGCCGAACTCTCATCGCCCTCTGCTTTAGCCTCCAACATCCGCAAAGTTTCAGCACCATCGGGCCAATTGCGAGCAAGTTCCTGCACCGCCACCTCACGCACCTCCTCATCCCCAGCATCAAGCTGAATTTTCAACCAAGACAAGGTTTCCGGCTCTTGCGGCCATCCCCGCGCTATTTCTCGCACCAGCACGCTCAGCAAGTGAGAATTGGGCTCCGACTCCGCCAGTTGTTTGAGAAAAGGCAGCGTCTCGCCCCGGTGTCCCCAGCCTCTTGCTATCTGTTCCACCGCAGTTTCTCGGACGTTGATGTGTCTGTCTGATTCAGCCAGAATTTTCAACCATTCAAAGACTTCGAGACTGGCTGACGGTAAGGTGGCTGCGGCTACTACTACCACTTGCCGCACAGTCCAATAATCATCTGAGTTCGCAATTTTTTGCAGCAGGGGCAGTGTCTCTGGGCTGTCGGGCCAACAGGAGGCAATTTGTTGCAAGGCTATTTCGCGCAGTTCGGCGTCGAGATCGCTCGTAGCTATATTTTGCAAAAAAGCCAGAGTTTCGGGCTTAGATGGCCAGCCAGAGGCAATTCCTTGGACTGCCGCCTGCCGGACGGTGGAACTCGCGTCGGACTGGGCGAGACTTTTCAGCAGCGGGTAAATATCTGGTTCGCCCGGCCAGCGCGAGGCCAATTCTTCGATCGCCGCTGTTCGCACTTCTTCGTTGCTGTCGGAGGTGGCTAGGGTTTTCAGCAGCAAGCAAACCTCGTCATCGGCGGGCCAACCCGCTGCCAATTCCCGCACCGCTACTGTTCGCAGGGTAGAACTTCCTGTCTGGGCAAGGTTTTGAAGCTGGGACACCGTGCCTAAAACGCTGTGCCAACCTCTGGCTATTTCTTGCCACGCTACGACTCGCACTCCCAAATTTTCGTCGGATTCGGCGGCCGTTCTCAGCAGCAGCAAGGTATCTGTGCGATCGGGCCAACGAGAGGCCAACTGTTCCAGGGCGCAGGTGCGGACTGCGGGACTGCGATCGGACTGAGCCAGAACCGCCAGCAGCGGCAAGGTATCGCTGTTAGAGGGCCAACCAGAAGCCATTTCTTCGATTGCAGCCGATCGCACTGCCCAGCTTCGATCGGATTTAGCGAGGTTTTTGAGCATCAGATAAATTTCTGGTTCGTCAGGCCAACCGCAGGCTATGGCTTTGACTGCTGTGGCGCGGACTTCGCCGCTGTCGCTGGAGTGTGCTAGTATTTTGAGCCAAGGCAGGGTTTGCGGGTCGTTTTTCCAAGTTTGGGCGATCGCGGCGATCGATCGATAGCGAATTTGATAAGTTTCCTGCAATTCTTCAGCGCTTTGATAAAGAATCAGAAAAACCGTACCGTATTGCGATAACTTTTTTAAAGCGTTTAACAGTTTTTTTTCTGTTGTTTCATTGATGCCATTTTTAACTCTTGATAGGCATTCTGCTGCTAAAAATAAATTAATAAATTTTTCTTGTTGACCATTTTGAGTTATCAAATATTCTATAACTTCGCTCGCTGTTTCTTTGTCGAGCTTGGCTGCAATTTCTCGGAGGAATTCGTGCAAAGATTCATCTCGCCAGTGCTGGCCGAAAACTTGTGTTTGGAGTTCGGCCCCAGTCAGTTGACCTGTTTTGAGTTGTGCGTCGATTAACTCTGCCACTGTCTGGGGATTATTTTCGACAACAAGTTTTTTTAATAACATAGTGATATCCTACCCCCTAAAGTTTGTTTGGATTGAAAATCTGAAATAAGACGCTCGCGGTTGAAACGGCTTCTATAGATACAAAACCCGCTTGTATAGCGGATTGAAAACCGAGTGGTTGAAATTACGCTATCTTCTTTACACCGTGCAGGCGGACGAAAGTTTGACTGTAGATGCGATTTCTACCGCTGTCCGATCCAGATTGTAGTATGCAGCCGATCGACTCTATTTTATAGCAAAACCAGTGGCTCGATCGCGCCCCAATGCAAAATCCGCCACCACCCAATCGGAATGTTGGGTGTTGGCGGATGGATCTCGAACAATTGGGGCGTTGAATCTAGCTAGCTGCTACTTGGACGCGATCGCCTGCAACCCGAACCCGAAAAGTCGGAATTGTTACCGTTTCATCGTCCAAACACTGGCCAGTAGCCAAGCTAAAATTCTGCTTGTAAATCGGAGAAGCAACTTTTAGAGTGCCGCTGCGATCGCCCACAAGTCCTCGGGACAACACAAAAGCCTTGCTAAACGGGTCGTAATTGCTCAAAGCATACAGTTCATCCCCGTTTCCCACTCGGAAAACAGCCACTTGTTCCCCAGCCACCAAAGCGCAAACTCCTGTATTTGGGGCGATCGCATCCAGGGAGCACACATCTACCCAAGTTGTTACTGTATCGGAAACCTGTAATGATTGAACCATTTTTTTCCTGTTAATTTAATACGACTAATCTCATTCCCAGTCTACGGCTTTCATCCTATCAACAATTGGCTAAAACCTACGATCCCCCTTTTTAAGGGGGACGCAAGATAATACTCCTGTTCCTCCCTTTTTTTAATGGGGTTAGGAGAATTTTGATAATACTCCTGTCCCCCCCTTTTTAAGGGGGGTTAGGGGGGATCCGGGGCTTTGCCTAAAACAATCAAGCTGACAATAGGTTTAAGTTCAAGTTGACACGCTTGGAATTATTCCGAAACTCCAGCTAGAGCCTTTTCATCCTCGTAAGCAGGGCGATTTTGTCCCCGTTCCTCGACACGAACAATACTCGGATCTGGCAAATCGGAATTCACAAAATGCTGGAATCGCTGCACCTTTTGCGGGTCTTCAATCGTCGTTTTCCACTCGCATTGATAAGTATTCACCAAATGCTCCATCTGCGCCTCCAACTCAGCACAAATGCCCAGAGAATCTTCAATTACCACCTGCTTCAAGTATTCAATACCGCCCTCAAGCTTGTTCAACCAAGTAGCGGTGCGTTCCAGGCGATCGGCCGTGCGAATGTACAAGACCAAAAAGCGATCGATATACTTAATCAAAGTTTCCTTATCGATATCCGCCGCCAGCAAAACCGCGTGCTGCGGCTTAATCCCGCCGTTACCGCACACGTACAAATTCCAACCATTCTCAGTAGCAATAATCCCAAAATCCTTGCTTTGAGCTTCCGCGCATTCGCGAGTGCAGCCAGAGACAGCAGACTTGAGCTTGTGGGGCGATCGCAAACCGCGATAGCGCAACTCAACCTCGATCGCCAAACTCGTCGAATCCTGCACCCCAAAGCGGCACCAAGTGCTACCAACACAAGATTTGACAGTCCGCAAAGCCTTACCGTAAGCGTGTCCAGACTCAAATCCCGCATCAATCAAGCGGTGCCAAATATGCGGCAACTGATCCACCCGAGCACCAAGCAAATCGATCCGCTGTCCGCCAGTAATCTTAGTATAAAGCCCAAAATCCCTGGCAACTTCTCCCAAAGCAATCAACCTCTCCGGCGTAATTTCTCCACCCGGGATGCGCGGTATCACCGAATAAGTACCGTCGCGCTGAATGTTTGCCAAATAGTAATCGTTGGTATCTTGCAAACCAACGTGAGACTTCTCTAGAATATGGTCGTTCCAAGTAGAAGCCAGCATCGAAGCCACAGCAGGCTTGCAAATTTCGCAGCCGTGCCCTTTGCCGTGTTTGGCGATCGTCTCATCAAAGCTTTTCAGCTCTTGAGAGCGCACCAAATGGTACAATTCTTGACGGGAAAACTCAAAATGTTCGCAGAGATTATTTTTGACCGCAAACCCGGCTTTCTTCATCTCCGACTTAAAGATATCCGTCACCAAAGGCACGCAACCGCCGCAGCCCGTACCAGCTTGAGTGCATTTCTTGACACTGCCGACATCAGTTAAATTGCGATCGCGAATCGCCTCACAAATCTGCCCTTTGCTGACATTATTGCAAGAACAAATTTGAGCAGAATCCGGCAGACTCTCCACACCAAAACCAGCAGGTGCTCCGCCTTCGCGCGGTGGCATCAACAAATCTTCTGGATGTGGCGGCAAAGCAATATCATTTTGCATGAATTGCAGCAAAGTGCCGTAAGCAGAAGCATCTCCGACGAGAATACCGCCTAAAATTCGGCTACCATCTTGATTTAAAACTAATTTCTTGTAAGTGCCTTGGAAATTGTCAGCAACAACAATCTCTTTAGCACCGGCAGAATTCGCAAAAGCATCACCAAAACTCGCCACATCCACACCCAAAAGTTTCAGTTTTGTGGACATATCCGCACCAGTGAAAGTGCTAGTGGGACGGGCATCTTGCCCGTCATCCGCAGCGCTGCTCAAAATATCTGCTGCTACGCCAGCCATTGTATAACCAGGGGCAACTAAACCGTAGATGCGAT
Source organism: Microcoleus sp. PH2017_24_DOB_U_A (assembly GCF_020738205.1). Lineage (NCBI taxonomy): Bacteria > Bacillati > Cyanobacteriota > Cyanophyceae > Oscillatoriales > Microcoleaceae > Microcoleus > Microcoleus sp. PH2017_24_DOB_U_A. The sequence goes on along the minus strand of NZ_JAEQCT010000177.1, from coordinate 4,961 downwards.
TTTGATAAAGTGCACATTCGCCGATCGCATAAATATCAGAATCCGAAGTTTGGCAGCTATCATTGATCGTAATACCGCCGCGCTCTCCCACCGCAATCCCGCAATCTCGGGCGATTTCATCTCGGGGGCGAATGCCAGCAGAAAACACAATCATATCCGTTGCCAATTCCGAACCATCAGCAAACAGCATCTTAGAAACTTTGCCATCTTCGCTAACAATTTCGGTGGTAGATTTGCTAGTGTGAACCGAAACCCCCAACTCCTCAATTTTGTTACGGAGAATCGCACCACCAACCTCATCAACTTGCACGGGCATCAGCCGCGACGCAAACTCAACCACATGAGTTTTTAAACCCATATTTTGGAGAGCATTAGCGCACTCCAAGCCTAACAAACCGCCGCCAATTACTACACCTATTTTGCAATTTTTAGCATAATCTGACATCGCCTCCAAATCGTCAATTGTCCGGTAAACAAAAGTACCAGCCGCGTCTTTGCCTTTGATAGGCGGTACAAATGGATAGGAACCCGTAGCGAGTACAAGTTTGTCGTAGGGAACTTCTAAACCGTTGGCTGAAGAGACAGTTTTTTGTTCGCGATTGATGGCGACTGCTTTGTCGCCGATGTGAATTTGAATACCATTTTCTTGATAAAATCCCGGTGCAACTAGAGATAAATCTCCCGCCGTTTTCCCAGAGAAAAATCCGCTGAGGTTTACGCGATCGTAAGCAACCCGCTGCTCTTCACAAAAAGTAATTAAATTCCAGTTTTTGGCAGCATCCGAGCTCACCATTAACTCTAGGAACTTGTGACCTACCATACCATTGCCAATTACAATCAGATTTTTTTTGGCTGTCATTAGAATCTCTTTTATCTCGTTTATCCGTCGTTGGTTTTATTAATATAAGAATTTTTTGTAAACTTTTGTATGTATGGATACAAAAAGTTAACTTTTATGCAATTGTCGTATGGTGGCGATTGCATTTTTGCATGAGGTGTGGTGACAGTTGATAATTGACAGTTGATAATTGACAGTTGATAATTGATAATTCACAGGGCAGGAGATTGTTCGGTAAATATCCACTGTCCATCTGTTCACTGTCAACAGTCCCTCTGCTCACTGTCAACTGTCATTGAGTTTTTGTTTGGTTGTTTTGATGATGCTGGTTAGTAGTTTTAGGAGTTCTTTTAGGTCGTTTAAGATTGATTCGCTTTCTTTTGGGGTGAGATAATCGGTTTCTCGAAGTAGCAATATCCAGTATTCAGTTTCGTGGGCTTCTTTGAGGGCTATCGCTAGTTTATGAATAAAATCGGCTTTGCTTTCTGCTTGTTCTGCTTCTCTAACTAATGCACCGATAGCTGTTCCAGATCGTAGTAGTTGTTTTGACAATACATATTCTTTTTTATTGAAAAACAAGTATTTATATAGGTTTACCGTTCGGACGGCAAACGCAAAAGATTTATTTTTGAGTGGTGAGTTATCAGTCATTGACAGTTGATAGTTGATAGTTGACAGTTGATAGTTGATAGTTGATAGTGCCCGAGATTGTTCGCTAAATATCCACTATGAACTGTCAAGTGTCAACTGTCAATAGTCCCCTCTCAACTGTCAATTGCCAACTGTCAACTGTCAATTCTTCACTGTCAACTGTCAACTGTCAACTGTCAACTGTTTAAGCTCCCATACCGGAATACTGTTTTAAACCCTGCCGCCACAGCCAGCGATTCCACACAAAAAACACCACACCCCAACCCAGCATCACCAACAAACCACGGCCAACATCAACGGGCAATCCGATCAAAATTGAAGCAGGAAAATGAATCAAATAAGGAAACGGAGTCCACAAAACCACTGCGCGCACTGCTGGGGGAAACACTTCTAACGGTGCGATAATTCCCGATAAAAACAGGTAAATCAAGAACCAAAATTGCTCGATCGCACTTGCGCGCTCTATCCAAAAAGCAAACAGCGCAAAGGTATACTGGATCAGGAACCGCAAGCAAAAAGCCAAGACGACAACCAAGGAAAACAGCAAAAACCTGCCCAAACTCGGCACCCAAAAAGACTGTGGGTAAAGTGCAAAAAACAGCAGCACTAATCCGAATACAAAAGGTAGCCTCGCAAACCTTTCGGAAACATGAGATGCGAAGTGATGCCATACTGGATCTAGAGGCTGCAACAATCTATTAGATAACTTGCCTTGGACTACTTCTTTTTCAAACTCCCAAATCACCCAAACAACATTAGTTTGTCGGACAATGAAAGCTGCCAAAAAGTAACGGGCAAAGTCGATCGCCTTTAGCCCAAACTGACCACTTTCTGATGCTTGCATCCACACGCCCATCAAGATAAACGGCAAAGCTCCCGACAGGGCCCACAAAAACAATTCTGCCCGGTATTCGAGCATATAAGCGTAGTAAGTCAGTAGCAAAGTTTTAGCAATTCTGATGATTCTTTTCATATCAATCTCACTAAAAAAATTATAGGTAAAGGTACGTTGTTGGGCTTTAGCCCTCTTTCGGCGTATATAGAAAGAGGGCTGAAGCCCAACAACGTACCTATCTTTATCTTGAGAATAAAACACCTTGCTTTTTAGGTAATCTGGGGGAACTCTACACTTTTCCCGTGCGAAAAACTCGACCGATTACCTCTTCAATTGGCGGATCTGTGACAGTCAAATCTATCACTTCCAACTGGGCTAAAATCTTCGACACGCTCGCCGTCAGCTCCTCCCTTTTGACCAAAAACCGGACTGAATTACCTTCAATAGATTCTACCTCGCCGTAAGCAAAAGCGCTATCTTTTGCTAGCGGTTCGGCTAATTTTACCTGGACTTCTCGGTAAGGTGCAAACCTGTCGAGCAATCCGTCCAAACTGCCATCATAAACTAATTGCCCTTCATGGATTAACAAAACACGCTTGCATAAAGCCGTAATGTCAGCCATATAGTGACTTGTCAAAAGCACAGTTGCTTGATAGCGCTCGTTATATTCTCGCAGAAATTGCCTGACACTAAACTGTGCGTTGATATCCAAACCTAAAGTCGGTTCATCTAAAAATAATACCTCCGGTTGGTGCAGCAGTGCGGCCATCAATTCCGCTTTCATTCGCTCGCCTAAAGACAGCTTGCGTACCGCCTGATTTAATTTGCCTTCTAGTGACAGCATTTCTGTCAATTCTCCAATTCGCTGTCGGTAATCTCGATCGGGAATGCCGTAGACTGCGGCATTGATTCGCAGAGAGTCGAGTACGGGTAAATCCCAAATTAACTGCTGTTTCTGCCCCATAACTAAGGTGATTCTTTGCAGAAAAGCTGCTTCGCGGCCAAAAGGAGTACGATCGCACACAGTGACAGTACCATCAGACGGGTAAATCAAACCAGTCAACATTTTCAGCGTCGTAGTTTTGCCCGCACCGTTAGCGCCGAGAAACCCCACCACTTCACCAGGTTCAATACTGAAAGAAACGCCCTCAACTGCTTTGATATTGCGGTAAGTGCGCTTAAAAAAGTGCTGCATGGTTCCTTTCAGTCCCGGTTCCTTAATCGCTACGGGATAAACTTTGCTTAAGTCTTTAACTAAGATAATTGGCATTGGCTCTAGTTTTAACTTTTATTTTAATGTGCGATCGCGCGATCGGGTTGTGCCAAGCTGTAGAATATTACAAGATATCCATTATCACATCGCACAAAATTTACAACTATGGTACTCACCCCCGATAATTCTGGCATCCCTCGCTTGGTAGGAGACAATACTGCTGAAAATATTACACTTGCACCGGGACAACTTGCCAGTTTTCCTGGGGGAGTTTGGATGCTGGGCGGCAATGATACTGTCAGGGGCGCGTCAGATGCAGAAAGGATTTTCGGCAACGATGGTAAAGACAGTCTGTTTGGCGGTGCCGGCGATGATTCTATTTACGGCGGCAAAGCTGATGACGATGTTTTGGGAGAAGCTGGAAACGATTTCTTGACGGGAGATAAAAATAGTGATTTCGTTGATGGCGGCGTGGGAAATGATTTGCTGCGCGGGGGGCAAGGTGTTGATTTGTTAGTCGGTGGTGACGGCAACGATACTTTAATTGGCGACAGAGATGTGGATGTTTACAAAGGAGGTGCGGGCAACGATGTCTTTGTTTTGAGAGTCGATCAAGCTGGACTTAGATTAGTTGGAAATGAAGTTCCTGACGCCGTAATTATCGATTTTGATAAGTCTAGCGATTCAATCGGAATTAGTACGGCATTCACCAGCAGCAATATCACTTTTGAACAAGTGAGTTATAGTTTAAACGATCCGAGACTACTGTTACTCGATCCAGGAAGTATCTCGGGGGGAACGAGTTTGTTAGCCAAGGGCGGCATCTCGCAGCAAAGTCTCGATCCCGATCGTAATGGGCGTGTGGAAGCTACTAATATTAGATTCGGTTTTACTAATGCTTTGTTGGGGACTGTGTTGAATGTGACTCCGGCAGATTTAAACGGGCGTTTGATTAATGCTAGTTCTCTGCTTTAATCTGTAGGTGTAGGGTGCGAAATACGCACCTTATTAGAAAGATGAGGTACGTTGTTGGGCTTGGGCCCTCTTAGTATTTATGATATAGTAAGCGAGGTCGCATCAAAAACTCCATTTACAGTCATACCTCATCTTTCTGATAAATGCTATATGCACCTTATTAGACTTGAATTAAATAAATCTGACTTTGATACATAAACCGCAGATGATTTTCTGCTCGCTGGAAATGAATGCAATTGCTCGTCTACTAATAATACCAATTATAGAAGAATTCTTGGTACAATATTTGAGGTTGAGTTTGTTTGCTCGACAAAGATTGGATCAAGGTACGTTGTTGCGCTTCAGCGCTCTTTATATATATTCGGAAAGAGCGCTGAAGCGCAACTACGTACCTAATTTTTCGTTTTTTATATATATTCGGAAAGAGCGCTGAAGCGCAACTACGTACC
>NZ_JAEQCT010000176.1:0-6998 GCF_020738205.1 Microcoleus sp. PH2017_24_DOB_U_A | reverse complement strand
TTGCTCTAATAGAGCATTTGGCAATCCCAGCAACGGTAGGAAAGGAGCCGCCCAAGGCAGAGTTGGTAAAGACAAAGCTCTCAAGTAATTCCAGCTTTCAATGTCTTTCCAAGAAAAATCAAGTTCCAAACAGTTCTGTTTTGTCATAAATGATCGTGTCTATCAAGGCCTAAAACGTAAGTCTAACCCTAGAAGCCTTGCAATTACTTCCAATGCGATCAGAACAGCTCCGCCTACCCCCGCTGCTACCCATAAAGCACCGTCTCTTACCTGTGCGCCAAGCTCATTTGCCCGTGCCAGTAAGCTACTTCGGTTTCTGATATCTGGCTCTTGTGGAGGTTGTTTTTGACTATACTCCACAGCTTGATCATAGGCATCCTGCATTGTAGACCCGCCGTATCCATCCGGATCATAATCATCACAATTGTCCAGTTTTTTCATATCCTCCAGCAATTTTTTCAACTCTTTTTGCACTTTATCGTACTGCACTATATGTCCCTCCCAAGAACCGGGATCGCTAGTCACAGTAGTCCTACGACCCGATAAGGGAGGAATTCGCGGAACGGGAGGAGCGCTGATTTCACGACGCCGATTAAAAAGATCCTGATCGTCTAAGCGCAAATCGTCGAAGCGTTTTTTCAACTCTTTACCAAGAGCTATAATTTTCTCTATGAGTGTTAAGCATGGATCATCGGGAGCAGCAGCAATCAACCCCAAAGGATTACCACCGATCGCAATCACAGCCGGAACATTACCTTTTGGTATGATATTCGGATTCAACTTCTCAACAGCCTGCGTTTTCAAAGCGTAAGCAGGATTTTCAACAGTCTTAATAATTTCCTCCACATCAAAGACGTAAGCACTTCCACCGCCACTGAGAGTTGGATAAGAACCAATTAGATACTTCCCATCACCCGAAAGAGCCACATTATTAGTTAAACTTCCCGGCACCGGTTCAGTAGCAGCAACTAATTGCGGATTAGGCCCCAACGGATCTTTAATAATCCCAATATTTCCCCCCGCCAGCGGATTGGCATCAACTTCAATGATTTTTTTACTGTTACGACCCGCCACAAACGCATACTTTCCATCAGCCGTCACCGTTACAGCCACTCCCTCATTCACCTCAAAGACATTGTTATTATTAGTCAGCGTTAAATTCGTGTAGAGAGTTGTGGGAGCCCAATTGAGCGGGTCATCACTCACCGTCAGCACCCCAAAACCGCTTCCGTCTGTCCCCGTGTTACCATTGGTAAAAACCATTTTGAGCGGGTCAGGAGTTGCAGACAATCCAAAAGCTCCTGTCGGAGTCGCAACTTTTCCTATCAGTTCGCGCCACTTACTTGGGTTAGAATTCGGAACACTCGGCCGATCTTCTGGGTTAATATTGAAAGCATAAATAGAACCATTTACCGCAGTAGTAAACAGCTTATGCCCGTCGCTACTAATAGCAATCTGACGTAGCCCTGACGTAGCATCAACCGAGATAGTTTGGACAACCTGGTTGTAGCTTGCCGAGTTAGGATTGACATCCAGAATGTAGATGCTTCCCCGTTTTGAGTCAGCGATGTAAGCATAATTATTCCAGCGGTCAATAGATATCGCCCCAGGAGATGCACCACTCGGCAAAATAATATCATCGACAGCCGGTGTCGAAGCATCAGCATCAATCGGACGCCGCGTCAGCAAATCCACCACAGCCACCCGCCCCGTATATTCCAAAGGTACATAAGCGCGAGTCGCATTACTGGTGACAGCTAACTGTCCCGGACGGTCTGTCACGCTTGATGTCCCCACCGACAAATCCTTGGGAGGCTTCTGTTGCGGGTCCGGCGGACTCTGAACTGAACTGAGAGCGTCAATTACCCTAATTTTGTCAGCAGACCGCTGCGCTACCAGTATCAAATCAGAAAATACAGGCTTTAGCTGGAGGTCTTCAAAACTGGAACGCTTGACCACATCAGAATCAAGAGGGCCAGGGCCAAAACGCTCTTTCTGCTGCCGTGACAGCACTATTTCCGACTCGCCCAGCGGTACGCTGATAGGAGCTTTGACCGCCACCTTATAGCGGTTTTCTCCGAGTGAACTACTGAGTCCCGGCACAACAGTGCCAGAGTAACTCTTACCGGACACCTTAAAGTCAACATTCAAATCCCCGAAACTCGCACCCAGATTGCCGTTGAGTCCATTGAGGAAATTGCTGCCTGTTAAGAATATCACAGGTTCGCTGTTGGAGAACTCCAGTTGGACCGACTCCAGCGACGGCGGTTCGAGGGGAACTGCTAGCCCAGTGTCCGGGCCAGAGAGAAATGCTGAGACTGTAGGAACTCCTTGTGTATTCAGTTGTACCTGAGCGGTAGTGACGACAGTTTCCCCAACTTTGGGAATTCCGATCATTTCCAGGGGCTTGTTTGAAGATTGCGCCAAGTAAGCTAATAGTGATGTTGTCGCCTCGAATTGATTCTCTGTGGCGGAGACTGCACCAATTCCACCCGTTTTTGCTCCTAAATAACTATTCTCAAAGTTGAGATTACTCGAAAGGTTAATTGTCCCAGCATTTGCTTTTGTGCCTGCCTTAACAATTGAACTGACTGATGGCATTCCTGCGGGCAATAATCCAATTGTATAAGTACCGCTTTGTGTCACGCCTGGAAAAGGTGGCGAAGTGGTGCGGATGAAGCCGTCTGCACCCACTACCCCTGATTCCTGTATCAGCCAAGTTTCGTTCCAGCTATCAGCCCCAGCCGGCAGCGACCCCTTCCGCATAAATAAAACTTCGGTGCCGATTGGCACACCAACTGGGGCTGGAATTGCCAATTGGACAGGTATCTTCAAAGGGGTGTTGCCCAATTCTAAATTGAACCCCCCAGCAAACTCCATGCTGTCGGGGAATGACAGTGGCAAGCCTTCGCTGCTAAGGGGTGTTAGGTTGACTGTTGTATCCTTGGTTAAGGCACTAGGAGCTACCATGACGATTGAGCCGTCGCTGCCTTGCACGACTCCGCCATCAACACCCAAAATCGCCGGGCCCATCAAAGGCGTTTTTACCCGCACTGGAACCACCTTTTCTGCTGCTCCGTCAATGACGGTGACGCTGGCAATTCCTTCACCGACAGCAGTGATTACACCATCTGAATTTACTTGCAATACATTGGGGTTGCTAACGAAGTAGCGAGTGCCAGTAGAGCCAAATTTTAGGTCTGGAGAGTCAGTAAGACCTTCAATTCCCACCAGTAATGAGCGCTTTACTCCTTTTGTTAAAGTCACGGCTTGCGGGTAAACATCCAAACCGTAAATCTCTGCTAGTAGCGCATTCCACTCGTCATCGTTAGCAGGAATCGGCAATTCGCCCACTCGCGCCGCAGTCACGGCTTGCAGGTTGTTGCGACTCGCGCTCAAAATTGAAGTACCGTCAGCCAGCCCCGTCACTTTCCCAAAAGCGTCAATGGGTGCTACCCCTGGGTTTAACGATGTGTATGTCAAATAAGAAGCTGGCAGCACTACACCTTTTTGGTCGGCAAAGTCGCCCAAAACTGTCAGTTCTGTACTCTCTCCAGCATAAAGCTGGGGGCGACGCTGGGCGAAGTCCAAAGAAAGCAGCGGTGCACCGCTGACGTTAACCGTTACTTTTGCTGGTACTCCCCAGTTCAAGCCATCGCTGGCCGCCAATTCAAAGCTGGCAATACCTGAGAATCCCGGCGCGGGTTTGAAGGTTGCCGTCTTAGTATTAGGATTGAACAGCACCGTACCGTTAACAGGATTGAGAGCGTTGTAGAAGATGGAGTCGCCTTCGGGGTCACTTGCCTTACCGACTAAGGGTATGACTGTCTCCAATTCTGTATGGGTACTGGTTGAAAATGGCGATGCGACAGGCGGCCGGTTGGCAATGAAGCCGAAGTTGCTGTTGAGAAGAGTTTGGTCTGCTGAGTTAATGCTTCCATCCCGGTTGAGGTCGAGGTCAATTGTATAACCGGGGTCAGTCACCTTGCGCCCTAAAGCATTATCTAGCAGTTGCCTGTCAGTGGCATCAACTCGGCCGTCACCGTTGATATCGCCTGCTACGTTGAGTTGTAGAGAATACGCGCCACTGGTTGAACTTGATGCACCGCTCAAATTAAGCAGGTTCAAGCCAGAACGCTTGATGGCAAATAGAGAATAGGTACTATTTGTATCGCTAGATGTGAGAATCGGTGTCAGCCCACCTACTTCTGGCAGTTCAGGGAGCAACTGACTCCCGTCTTTTGATTCGACTGAAATCCCGACGAGTACAGTGTCCGAAGCTGTGGAATTGAGTTCGGAATTAGTAATGCTAAAGGTGTATTGGTTCGGTGAACCTGCATCGTTATTACCTGATGCTGTTTTGGCTGTAAATGTGTAAGCGCCACCTAAATCGGTAGGTACTTTATTATTGGTTCCAGGCGGATCGACGGGCAATATAATTGGGGGCGGTAGGGTATCAAAAGCCCCTTGAATGTTAGGCCCTGGTGTTGGTGGTGGTGGAGAGTGCAAGCCCAAGGGGTCAAAGTCAATAATCGGCGGCAAGTCGCCATCGGGGGTGGGGGAAGTTGGGCAAGTACCGGCACCGCTATCTGCAAATAAATGTAAATTGCTCGCGTGATTAAATTTTTGGGCCCAGTCTGAAAAGTCAAAACTGAGCAGCGATAGAGAGTTGAGGAGTTGGTGCAGCGCGTCATGGTCATCCACACCACCAGGAACTAGGGCGCTGGGGGTGATAATTCGTTCCAGGATGAATGTCTTTCGTGGGCGACGAGTTTTTGGGGGAGAATTCTCAACCCCTTTATTTTTGCGGACTTGAAAGCCTTTTGAATGCCAGACCATACACTGAAGCCCCCGTTTTTAGTAGTGACCTTGAAAACCCAGGCAGTTAATTGAGTATAGGACTTACGCATTTGGGCCGAGAAACCGGGTTTTTTGCGAAAATACTTCGTGTCGCCCACAGATTTGGTGAAAAACCCGGTTTCTGACCACCCGTGCGTAAGTCCCGACTTAACTAAGGAAGAGGGGGAATCTATATCTCAAAATCCGAGTGAAGATTCTCCAACGATTCTTTATGGCCCTAAACTCAAATCAACGGTACTGTGGATACCGCACCCAGACGGCTATTGGATACTCCGCAACTCCGAAGGCGTTACTTGCTTGCAAGTTGACAATTCTGACAAAGAGGTAATGGAAGAATTGGGCTTGAAGCCGATCAGCGATATCGCAGACATCTATGACATTACTTTGGAGGATTTACAATACTTGCTGCGGATGCTAGCAGAAACGGGAATGTTAGAGGGAACCCAACCTCCAAAACCACCCCAAAATAAATTCAACATTCAGCAATTATTGTCTTTCCAAATTCCCCTGTTGAATCCCGATGCTTGGCTAACCAAGCACACAGGTAAACTCCGCTGGATTTGGACTTGGCAATTTGCCTTTTTTCTGTGTGTTTTAATCAGTGCTTCTCTGGCTGTGTGGCTGGCTTTGGCTGACGAGGTTTCTGCTTCCAATCAACAGGTTTGGGCTACAGGGGAAATTACAACTCTGTTAACATTTGTGCTACTGATTATGGTAGTAGTTTGTCTGCACGAATTAGGTCACGCTTTTACTTTGAAGCACTACGGTGGTGTTGTCCCAGAAATCGGGCTGTTGTTTTTGTGCTTGATACCGGGCTGCTATACAGATACCACAGATCAGTATAGTTTAGTGAGGCGGAAACAGCGCGTTTTGGTAGTGGCAGCAGGCGTGTTGGTGCAGGTGGCTATCTGGGCTTTTTCGGTTTGGGTTTGGGTTTTGTCTAAGCCTAACCCTGGATGGCATTTGGCTAGCTATTTGCTGATGGTAGCAACGCTTGTCACAGTAGTTTTTAACCTCAACCCTTTGAATAAGTTTGATGGCTATTATTTGCTGGTTGCTTTGACTGGGATTAACAATTTGCGATCGAGGTCTTTTCAATTTTACGATCGTTTGCTGCGGCGAGAACAGATTTGGGAAGAACCTTCAGACTGCTGGACTTTGGCTGCTTATGCTCCTTTTAGCATAGCTTATACGGTCTGGGTTTTAGGTTATCTGTTGTCTGCTGTTGTTGATTGGGCGGTGCAAAATATGCCGACGTTTATCGATTTTTATAAGTTTAACTTGCTGTCTGGCAGTTAAACAAATAAGCGAGAAAGTTAAGTGATTATTTAGGAGTGTGTCGCCATGAATGGATATCAAAAGTTAGGATTAGCGGTTGTTTCTGGGGCTTTGGGTTTTTCTGCTTTCAATTCGATGGTAATTCCTGTACAAGCTGCTGTTCTCACGCAAACTTATACGGTAAATTTGAAGCAGCCAGTTAATAGTACGCTGAATGGGGTGCTGCCTAAGTTTAATTCGCTTTTGGGGACGCTGTTAAGTGCTTATGTGAAAGTTGAGTCAACGGTGAACAGCGATATCAATATTGTTCCTGCTAGCAATTTTACTGGTACGGCGGTAACGAATGCTCAGATTGCTGTGAATTTACCGAGTTTAAAAGCCGATCCGAATTTGGTTTTGAGTCTGTTTGTAAATCCGCCGGAAATGAGTATTGAATCGGGGGCTGCGGGGGCTAGAGGTGGGAGTGCGAGTGGTATTGTTTCAAGGAGTTATAGTTCGCCACAGTACCTAAATATGTTTAGTGGATGTGCGGGGGATTTAATTGCTGCTAGTATTGTGGCTATGGGTAATGTGAGAGTTTTAGGAACGCCTACAACGGTCACTTACGCGGGCACTGTCACGACTGACTCAAAGCTTACTCTCGCCTATGAGTACGAGTCTGAGTCTGAAACTGTGCCGGAACCTACTACGATCGCAGGTGTTGGTTTAGCTTTTGGCTTGGGGTGCTGGTGGAAGAGGAAGGTGGGGAAAAGGACTTTTAAATAGGGCTTGCTGAATAATTGATTGCCAACCAAGAGCAGGAGCGATCAATATATTCAAGCTTGGTTAAAGATAAGTTTTTTCTGTATCGAGTCGCCCCA
>NZ_JAEQCT010000045.1:72524-146018 GCF_020738205.1 Microcoleus sp. PH2017_24_DOB_U_A | reverse complement strand
TCGCCATCAAAAAGTGGATAATTACTTGCACCACGCCAGTCGGCAGATAGTCAATCTGCTCGCATCACAAAAGATAGGGACGCTAGTAATTGGCAAAAACGTACAATGGAAAAATGAGATCAATTTAGGCAAGAAAACAAATCAAAACTTTGTCAGCATTCCTCATGCTCGACTAATTGAAATGTTGAAATACAAAGCTGAATTGATGGGAATAAAAGTGATAGAACAAGAAGAATCCTATACTTCCAAATCGAATTTTTTAAATTTAGATCCAATTCCTGTCTATGGGAATATTGGCGCCCAGGATGCCAAATTTAGTGGAAAGCGAATTAAGAGAGGATTGTACAAAACATCAGACGGTCGATTGATTAATGCTGATGTTAATGGATCTTATAATATTTTGAGAAAAGCAATCCCAAATGCCTTTGGCGATGGGATAGAGAGCTGCGTAGCTCAGCCGAGGCGGGTTAATCCGCTCGAAGTAAAAGTGAAAGGGGAGGGAATTGAAGCCTCCCATGTCATGTAATAGATGACTATACTTTTACCAGCTATTAAGCGTCAATTTGACCAGGTAAAATATTATGTCGCTCGATATGAGATGATATAAAATCATTTATTAGCGTTTTGGACAAATAGATAAATGTCATCCCGCTGATATTTGAGTGTAAATTGGGGATGGTTGGCGAGTTGAGTTATGAGGTTTTGCACAAAAGCTCGATCGCTCATCCAGCCAGGATACCTCAGATTTAGCAAGACATACTCAAACTCTGCGAGATTTCCAGGAGGCGTCTGAGCCTGAGTTAAGCGTACTACAGGGCGGTGCGTTAAGTGCGGAGCCATGTGAGAAGTGGTTAAAACACTGCCTTTTGTGTTGACGAGGGCGATCGCTTCTCTGCTAGCCGACAAAGTGTCGAGGGAATCTACATAAATAGTCCAAAAATAGCCGTATTTCGCTAAAGCTAAGAAACCAATTAACGACCAAATTACAATCACTCTCGGTAATTGATATTTAGGAATTGGCAATTTATCAAAGATTGTATTTCCCTGGTGCTGATTCCTATCTGCTAAACTAGAAATTACCGCAACCAACAAAAACGGCAATATCGGAATAGAATATTGATGAATCAAGTCTCGTTGAGCGGGGATATCCGAAAGAATATTCATCGCCAACATTGGTACAGCGCTAATTAAAGGTGTCAGATGCCGTGGCGAAATCCACCAAATTACAGGTAATATTAATAAGGCTAAATATTCAAAAGTGTCAGCAGAAAACAAACGCCCTAAAATTAGATTTGGTTTCAAGATTAAATTAACAGCTATTTCTAAAACCGAGTTTCCCAAATATTGATATCGCCCGATTCCCGCGTGTTCTCTTCCCTGATTGAAATATGGTATAATTCCCTGAGTAACTACCAGAAACCAACCTACGCCAAGAAATAGAGCTATCAGCCCGCAATTGCGTTTTTTGTCAAAACATAAGAGCCACAATCCCATCGCAGCTACAGTTAAAGATAACACGGCTTTGCAGCTCAAAACTAAGACGATGGCAGCACAAAACCACAGAGTTTTATTCAGCCGCGCGGCGAGGATTGCTGCTAGCAGTGCGGGTAAAGCAATGACTTCGGGGTGGAAGTCGAAGAGGTTGACATTGAAGACTAAGGGGTAGAAAAGGTAGATACAGGCGATCGCCCAAGCTATACTATTCTTTAACCCAGCTTGAATGGCCAAACCCCAAGCCGGCCAAGCCCCGGATGTCAGGGCGACTGCTTGCACTAACAACAGCCAATGAACATCGGGATATATTTTGTACAGCCAAGCCACGGGATACATCACCCCAGCGGCGTGATTTCCCAGGTGGTGAATTTCCAGAAATGAGGAAAATGGCGTTTCTCCTTGACTGATGAGATACGCTACTTGATCGTAAATTCCGAGCTCAAAGGCGTTGGATTCAAGCAGGGCGTGGCGTACACTGCTGCATAGAAAAAATATTAGGGCGAAAAGGGCGATTTGCCAACTTACTGGATGATATTTTAGCTTAAAATTGTTCATATTGTATTCATTCCCAAATTATCTTAAAATTATCTGCGTCTGTCTGTGTTGCATTTGCCTTAAATCTGCGGTTGGTTTATCAATGAATAATTGCAATAAGTCTACTAATTGCTGATTTTCTGAAACAAAAAAACATCATCTTGCTGAAAGCTAATTTTAAATGCAGGAGATTGTTTCAGTTGAGTCACGACACTCGCAGCAGTATCCGCAGTATCGTGCCAAGGATGGCGCATATTTAATAGCACATACTCAAATTCATTCAAACTTTGTCCGTTGGCAACTTGATGCAACAATTTAATTGTTGCACGATGAGCGAGATGAGTTGCTAGGGAATTATCCGTTAAGACATTGCCTTGAGTTTGCACTCTATTAATTGCCTGCCGCGTCGCTTGCCAAGTATCGAGAGACTCTAAATAAATTGTCCCAAAATATCCATACTTTGCTAAAATTAAGAAACTCAAAAACGACCACAAAATTAACAATTTAGACACATTAGCAAATAGCAATTTTCCCCACCTCCAACTGCGGTGAATCCACAGGCGGCGCATCCAGATATGTTTGACAGATTTAATCGAAATGCGTTTCGAGACGGGCTTCCAAATTCGCGGCATCAAATTGCGGTGATTCCATAGATAATTTCCGGCATTTTTCCAAAAATTATTGCCTCTTATCTGTCTGTCTGCTATGGTAGAGATTACGACGGTTAATACAAAGGGAAATATCGGTACTGAATACTGGTGAATCAAATCTCGCTGGGCGTCAATATCCGAAAGAATATTCATCACTAGCATGGGAAAAGCACCTATTAATGGTGACAGGTGGCGCGGGGAAAGCCACCAAATTACAGGGAAAAATAATAAAATCAAATATCCGAAAGTATCAGTCGAAAACAAACGGCCTAAAATGAGATTTGGTTTCAAGATTAAATTAATCGCAATTTCCAAAACTGAGTTTCCTAAATATTGATATCGCCCGACACCTGCGTGTTGTTTGCCTTGATTGAAATATGGTACGATTGCTTGAGTAGCTATCAAAAACCAGGCTGCACCGAGAAATATAGCGATGAGTCCGCACTTGCGGGTTTTCTCAAAGAAGAATAACCAAACTCCCATCATCAAGACTGTCAAAGATAGCACGGCTTTGCAGCTTAAGATTAAGAGGATGGCTGCACAAAACCACAATGTTTTATTCAGTCTGGCGGCTAGGATTGCTGCTAAAATGGCGGACATTGCTATGACTTCGGGGTGGAAGTCGAACAGATTGACGTTAAATACTGCGGGATATAGCAGATACATGGCTGAAATGGCGATCGCCTTTGGTTCAGTTAATCCCGCTTGACGTGCTAAACTCCAACTAGGCCAAGCACCTAAGGCTAGGGCAAAAGCTTGCACGAATAACAGCCAGTGCACGTCGGGATATATTTTGTAGAGTAAGGCTAGGGGATAGAAGATAAAGGCAGTATGATCTCCTAAAATATTGATTTCCATTAATGAGGAAAATGGTGTTTGATTTTGGGAGATTAAGTAAATTGCTTGGTCAAAAATTGCTAAGTCGTAGGCAGTGGAATGAAATAAAGCGTGGCGCGCGCTGCTGGCTACAAATAAGATTATCGTTGTGACGACAATCATTAACAATACTGGATGGGATTTTGGGGATTGTAAGGTTAGCATTTTCTTGGTTTAATCGGCGATGCGTTTAAATAGTAGAACTTGTTTTTTGTGATAAGTTAATTGAAAAGCGCGATCGTTTTTAAGTTGATTTGCTAAGGTGTTACCAATTTTTTCAGTATCTGGCCACGGATGGCGCAGGTTTAATAATATGTATTTAAATTCAGCTAGATTTGTTTGAGGTGAAGTTTGTGAAAGTAGTTTGACTGTGGGGCGATGGGCAAAGTGAGGAGCAAGTCTATTATCTGTTAAAATACTGCTTTGGGGTTGAACTTGGGCGATTGCTTCTCGTGTGGCTTGCCAGGTATCTAGTCTATTTGCGTACAGAATAAAGTCTTTGGATTCTCCCAGCAATAGGAATATTATTAATGACCAAATTATCATTGCTTTGGGTAATTGCATTCCCAGCCACAGTTGCGGAATTTGGATGTTTTTAAATTGTAGCTTTGCGGTATTTGGTGCGCTAGATAACGGTTGATTGAGTATGTTTGTATTTTTTATTCCTTGTTCTTTGGCGATAATTGCTAAGATTAAAAATGGGACAATTGGCACTGAATATTGATAAGCTAAACTGCGTTGAAATGGTAAATCGGAGAGGATATTGATAATTAATGTAGGGATGGCTGGAATTAGGGCTGTTAAATATTTGAGGTTGATTTTGCGGGAGAATGGCAGCAACAGCCAAATCACGGGTAAGGTGAGGACAAATAAGTATTTGAATGTATCGAAGGAAAGGATTTTTCCTAATACTAGCTGTGGTTTTAATATGAGGTTGATGATGATTTCTAGGACTGATTTGCCTAAATAGCTGTAACGCCCGACTCCGGCGACTTCGCTACCGCTAAAGTAGGGGATGATTTTTTGGGAAGCTATCAAAAACCATGCTACACCGAGTAAAAGTGCGATCGCCCCAAATCGTTGCTTTTTATCGCAAACAAACAGCCATAAGCCAATAGCAGCAACGGTTATAGACAAAACTGCCTTGCAACTTAACACCAGCAGAATTGCGGTACAAAACCACACCAGTTTATTTAAGCGCGCTGCTAAAATTGCTGCTAACAGTGCGGGTAAAGCGATTACTTCCGGGTGAAAATCAAATAAGTTGATGTTGAATACCACCGGATAGAGCAAATAAATTAGGGCGATCGCACGAGACTCTTCTTGATTTAAACCCGCCAAACGCGCTAAACTCCAGCTAGGCCAGGCTCCCAGCGATAAAGCAACTGCTTGTACCAACAGCAGCCAATGCACATCCGGGTAAATTTTGTACAGCAAAGCCAGCGGATAATAGATTACCGCAGCGTGATCTCCCAAAATATGAATACCCATCAAGGAAGAAAACGGCGTTTGGTTTTGACTCAGCAAGTAAATTGCTTGGTCAAAAATTCCCAAATCGAAGGCTGTGGATTGGAATAAAGCGTGCCGTAAACTGCTACAGGCAAAGAAAATTGTAGCAGCAATGGCGATCGCCCAAACCAAACTCGACGGTAAGCGCGATCGACCTTCTTCTATATTTTCCCCGATTCCAACGCCGATATCCTCATGGTCATCAGCAAAATTTTCCCCATTTTCCATGAAATCTGGCACTAACTGACGACTCAAAATATGATTCCTTCAAATATGCTTACCACGCCATAGTTCAATACGGTTCACTTAAAACTATTTATGCGCCGGAGATCCCCCTAAATCCCCCTTAAGAAGGGGAGTAGGGGTTGACTTTGAGAGCATTCTTGTCCCACCCCCTACTCCCCTTTTTTAAGGGGGGTTAGGGGGGATCTGTCTTAATTGAACCGTATTGCGGCATAGTTAACCGCTAATTTTAGTTCCGGTAATCGTAATATTAGAATAATCCACAAAACATTAAAAAATTGTGAAAGCAATAACTCTTCTCGGCTCCACAGGCTCCATCGGCACTCAGACTCTGGATATTGTAGCTCAATACCCGGAACAATTTCGGATTGTCGGGTTAACCGCCGGACGAAATGTAACGTTACTCGCACAACAAATTCGCCAGTTTAAACCAGAAATTGTCGCGATTTGCGACGAAGATAAATTAGAGGAATTGCAAAGCGCGATCGCAGATCTCGACCCTCAACCTATTTTACTTGCTGGCGAGTCAGGCGTTGTCGAAGTTGCCAAATATGGCGATGCTGAAGCCGTCGTCACCG
Organism: Microcoleus sp. PH2017_24_DOB_U_A; assembly: GCF_020738205.1. Taxonomy (NCBI): domain Bacteria; kingdom Bacillati; phylum Cyanobacteriota; class Cyanophyceae; order Oscillatoriales; family Microcoleaceae; genus Microcoleus; species Microcoleus sp. PH2017_24_DOB_U_A. Next base: position 140,134 of record NZ_JAEQCT010000045.1, on the reverse strand, counting down.
GCATAGTTGGCTGTGCCGGTTTGCTGCCAACAATTGCCGCTATCAAAGCAGGCAAAGATATCGCCTTAGCCAATAAAGAAACATTAATCGCCGGCGGCCCCGTTGTCAACCCCCTGATCGAAAAATACGGGGTTAAAATATTGCCGGCAGACTCGGAACATTCGGCAATTTTTCAATGCCTCCAAGGCATACCGGCGGGAGGGTTGCGCCGAATTATTCTCACAGCTTCGGGCGGTTCTTTTCGAGATTTGCCGATCGACAAATTAGCACAAGTAACAGTCGCCGATGCCTTGAAACATCCGAATTGGTCGATGGGGCAGAAAATCACCATTGATTCTGCTACTTTGATGAATAAAGGATTGGAAGTAATTGAGGCTCATTACCTGTTCGGCATGGATTATGATGACATTGATATTGTCATCCATCCCCAGAGTATCATTCACTCGTTAATTGAGCTACAAGATACATCCGTTTTGGCACAATTGGGCTGGCCGGATATGCGTTTGCCCCTACTTTACGCTTTGTCTTGGCCGGAAAGAATTCAGACAGATTGGCCGCAGCTAGATTTAGTAAAATCCGGTGATTTAACTTTCCGAGAACCAGATCACGAGAAGTATCCTTGTATGCAGTTAGCTTATGCGGCTGGACGCGCGGGCGGTTCGATGCCTGCGGTGCTGAATGCGGCAAACGAACAGGCTGTAGCGCTATTTTTGGCGGAAAAGATTACATTTTTGGATATTCCGAAGTTGATTGAAAAGGTGTGCGACAAACATCAAGCTGATAACTGTGAAAGTCCGGCTTTAGATGATATTTTGGCTGCGGATCGGTGGGCGCGGCAGGAAGTTTTGACAAAAAGCATGGAATTGGGCGATCGTATTCTTTCGGTTCGCTGATTCTTAGATGGAGCGGTTGAAACCGCGTCTATACAAACAAAACCCGGATGGTGCGCGGGTTGAAGATAAGATGGTGAAAATTACGCGATTTTCTTCATTTATTTCTTCATTCCGCGGAGGCGGAATTCGTTTTTGTAGACGCGGTTTCAACCGCCGTCTTATATTTTCCCATTATTGATATAATTCCCCAATATGTCGATCGCAGCAACACCCAAGGAAGAAGCCCAACAATCAGAGCATTTCGAGCTTGGGTAAAAGAGCAACTACAAACAAAACAGGGCTAAGGGCGGATTTCAGTAACTCCCCACTTTCGCCGCCAAATCAGCCGCACTCATCTTTTCGTACATTTCAAAAGGTTGATGAATCCAAGGATTATCCGGCAAATAGTCTACATAATAATCCGGCTTCGCCACAGAACAAGCCTTGTACCAAAGCACAGCAGTCCGAATTTCCTGAATATCCTCGCCGTAACGACTCTTCAGCCAAACAATAGCTTGCTCTAAACTAATTCCCGAATCCACCAAATCGTCAACTAGCAGAATCCGGCTGCCCAAATTATCGCCCACCATTGTCAAATCCCGCGCAAATTCGATCGCCCGCCGGACTTTTCCCTCCGCCCCACCATAGGACGAGGCCGCTAAAATCGCCAGAGGTTTGTCGAAAATCCGCGACAGAGTATCGCCGACGCGCAGCCCTCCCCTCGCCAAACAGACAATGCGATCGAATTTCCATTGAGATTCATCAATTTTTACAGCCAAATCCTCAATTTTTCGGTGGTACTCAGACCAAGAAATGTAAAGGTCGTTCATCATAAAATTGGGTTAGAAACCCCGTCACTTCGGCTACGCTCAGTGCATCGCCTTATAGGACGGCTTTACTTAAATTTTTGTTAAGACTTATTATTTCACATAAGACGTGCTAGTATGTGAAAATAGCGCACTCAAGGTAAGCATGACACTAAAAGCCTTCAGCTATCGATTCTACCCAACGCCGGAACAAGAAAGTTTGTTGCGACGTACTTTGGGCTGTATCCGTTTGGTCTACAACCGCGCTTTGGCAGCGAGGACTGAAGCTTGGTACAAAGACCAAAAACGGGTAGCGTATGCTGAAACTTCTAGTATGCTGACAGATTGGAAAAAAACTGAGGAATTAGATTTCCTCAATGACGTTAGCTGTGTGCCATTGCAGCAGTGTTTGAGACATTTACAAACAGCTTATACTAACTTTTTTGACGGGCGGGCGAAATACCCCAACTTCAAAAAGAAACGCAATGGTGGTAGTGCAGAATTTACTTTCGTCAGCATTTAAGTTCAGAGATGGACAAGTTTACCTAGCAAAAAATACCCAAGCGTTACCGATTCGCTGGAGCCGGACACTACCTGATGGTGCAACACCATCAACCTTAAGCGTGAAGCTTGCACCATCAGGTAGGTGGTCAGTTTCTCTGTTGGTAGATGTTGAAATTGAAGCACTACCTAAAACAGACAGTCAAGTCGGCATCGATTTAGGAATCACAAGCTTGCTTGCACTGAGCAACGGCGAAAAGATTGCCAATCCCAAAGGATTCAAGGCCAAGTATCACAAGCTTAGAAGAGCGCAGAAATCTTTAAGTCGCAAGCAAAAAGGGTCAAACAACCGTCACAAGGCACGGCTTAAAGTAGCGAAAGTGCATCAAGAAATCACTGATGCAAGGAAAGATAATCTTCACAAGTTAACAACGCGGTTGGTGCGTGAAAACCAAACCATCGCCGTAGAAGATTTAGCTGTGAAAAATATGGTTAAAAATCGGAAACTTGCTGCTTCTATAAGTGATGCAAGTTGGGGGGAATTGGTCAGACAACTTGACTACAAGTGCGATTGGTACGGTCGCACTTTAATTAAGATCGATCGCTGGTTTCCGAGTTCTAAACGATGTGGCAATTGCGGTCACATCGTTGAAAAGATGCCGTTGAATATCCGGGAATGGGATTGCCCTCAGTGCGGTACTCACCATGACCGAGATATCAATGCAGCTCATAACATTTTGGCGGCAGGGCTTGCCGTGTCAGTCTGTGGAGCGACTGTAAGACCCGAACAGAGTAAATCTGTTAAGGCAGGTGCGAAAACCCCTAGTGGACGGAAGCAGAAACCTAAGTCGTGAGTCTTAGGAATCCCCGTGCGTTTACGCCGGGGTGGATGTCAAGTCGGCTAATTTTGGCGAATGCAATGCAGTGGGAGCAAACTTGAGCGGAGCTATCTTGCGGAGTGCCGTGCTCAGCGGGGCAGATTTTACGGGGGCGAGTCTCAGGGGTGCAGACATCAGAGATGCCAACCTTCAACGGGCAATTTTGATTCAAGTTTATGCAGTTAACGCTAACTTGCAAGGTGCCAATTTGACAGAAGTAAAACTTTGCGGAATCAACCTGACTCAAGCAAATTTAACTGACGCCAACTTAACACAAGCCGATCTCAGCCATGCTAATCTCACTCAAGCAAATTTGAGTTGGGCTAATTTGACAGAAGCAAATCTCGAAAAAGCTAATTTGAAGGGAGCAGATTTGAGCGGAGCTAACCTGATTTGTGCAAATCTGCATCTAGCAGATTTGAGCGGAGTTTCCCTTAAAGGAGCAAATTTCAGGGGAGCAAACTTGCATCAAGCTTCTTTGCGCGGGACAAATTGGAAGGAGGCGAATCTGAGAGAAGCTATGATGCCTGACGGCACAATCTCGGAGTAAATAAGCTTGCAACACAGAATTTAAAACCGCAGGGTGCTGGTGGCGCACCCTACATTTAGCTTAATTCCAGATTTTATTGAGGGGATTTAATTCGATCTTCAGGTTACCCCGCCCAAAAACGGAGACAGGCCTCCGAGACTCGCCTAGTGGAGAGTCAAAAATTTTAGATCAAAGTTCAATCTCCAGATTTATCTGTTGAGACAATCTCAAATCTCAAATCTCAAATCTCAAATCTCAAATCTCAAATTGATTGACAGTGCATTTAAAGAGAAGTGGCAAAATTTTGGGTAACAGTTTAATCTACAACTTTCAGCCAGCCCCGGCGAACCGCGTGGAGCAAGCGGTTGATGGCTGTTTGATCTTCTTCGGTAAGACAGTCATTTAATAGCGCACTCTTGAGCTGTTGTCGGTGAGTGGGAGTCAGCAGACCGGAGTGATATACCTGAAACACTAGCTCTGCAATCGTAAATTGAGGTAAAAACGTTTGGGTCATCATTGGTTTTTTTTGAAATCACTTTTGACATTATTGACTGATTTTCCAAATATTTATGTGATTCAAATACGCCAGTAAATGTGATCGATTCTGTCTTGATTGGTGATTTGTGTCAATCGGACTTGGGGAGCGGATGTTTCCTCGATCGAGAGAGCATCTCGAAACACAAACCCCGTCCCGATTCCTCCTTTTTAGTAACTCCAAAATCTGTGTTTTTTGTTAAAAGCTGCTGACAAACAAATTAATATTAATTTAACAAATCACTAAGTATGTCCTTACCAATAAACATAGATGCGTTGAGGGGTGAGAACACTCATTTACTCTTTTGTATATGAGCGATCTTGACGCTGAAAAACACCTACAATGTACTGCCTTTTTTTTGCGATGACTACTAAGTAATTACTCCTAACTAAATCAACCGATATTAAACGTAAAACTTTTACGGTGTTGGGAAACCCACTTTGCTTGCATTTACTGGGTATCTTTGTGTAGTTTTTTTTTCCGTAGATATACTTAATGAGTGCCCGCTGCTGACTACTGACTACTGTCCGCGTGCGGGGACAGCACTAAGGACTGTTAACGGTTTTGCATCAAAAATCCCGGCATCTTCAAGAAACCGGGTGCGATCGCCACGATCGCAACAAAAAATATTTTTGAGAGGGTTAATGGAGAGACCTACTCACGGAAATCTTACTTGCGGGCAAAGCTTTACACCAGACAGAGTAGAACTACCAATCTAAACTTACTGTCTGAGGGTACTAATCGGAAATTCTGACCCATCCGCGGCGGATAGCGTGAAGTAGGCGGTTGACTGCATCTCGATCGTCTTCGCACAGAGCGCTTTCACAAAGTGTACGCAGTCCGTGACTTTCGGTACGACTCAGATTGCCCGAATGCGTGACTTGATAAAATAGTTCAGCGATCGTGCGATCGGATTTTAAAGTCAGAGTTTGCATGAAATCTCGTTGAACTCGGCTATTCTAATATCCAGCATTTGAGAACAGAGTAGGGTGATGGCCGTCGGGTAAGCTCTGTGATCTTTCTGAGATCTGCTTGTGATCTAAATCTCTAAGTGTACGTGAGTCAAATCACTTAAAAGGAGAGACCTCGATCGCATTGGCTGTGATTGTGGCGGTAGCCTCCAGGTTGGACGAAACCTCAAAAACTCCTGATGGCAAGACTTTGAGCGCGATTGTTGGTGGTTTCGTCGGTGTGCCTCCGACATCCTAGGCTGTGGACTCCCAGACTGGTAAAACTGTTCGTTTTCAACACTCCTCACCAAGGCCTCCAGTTGCGATCGGCGAGCCGCAGCCTGAGATACAATAAATTATCAATACTTCGACCCCATCTATAGGCAGGCAGGTAAAAGAATGCTCATTATTGGCTACTTTTCGGTTTCCTTAATCGTTTTTGTGGTTTGGTTCATTGTTTTTTGGAACGATACTTCAACATCCAAAAAAGACTTGCTCTCTTGGGTGGCCTTACTACTCGGCCCCCTGGTTTGGCCTATTGTTCTACCCTTATCCCTGTTTCAAATTAGTAGCAGAAAGTCGGTTGAACAAGAAGCTAAAGCAGAGCAAAAATTATAGTAAATTGTGGAAGTAACTGACTCAAACATAGTTAGTCATCTTGCCTGAATCATCATTCCTCGCTCCTCCCATCGAGTAAATCATCTTGTTTTATTACAAAACGTGGCATCTAGAAGGTGGAATCAGATAATAAAAATACTGAATCCTAAAACAGTATGTTTTTACCCCTATCAAATTCTGCCTTCTGTTTTTTGATGCCTGCTGTTATTTGGTGAGATTGTGATTTAAGGCTGCCGACCCCACGGATAAATTCGGGGGAAGAGAGGATTTTCGATTTTCGATTTGGGATTGATTCCACGGATAAATCACGTGGCGGGTACCACCTGTGAAATTATTGGTCAAAAGTGTGAGACCCCGATTTTGGACAGCGACCGCAAAATTTTTTCAGTCATAAATTATCTTGCCACCTCCACCAAGCTCAAACTTAACAGGAAATTTAACACGTTCTCTTGCTGGCAAGAGTATAACTTCAGACATATTTTAGCGTTCGGCTGACAACTTAATGATTTTTATTATTTCCGGCTTCTGCGTACCATTAATCGAATTGGCGAAAATCATTGCTGGTTTTTGATAAAAAGCTATACTTTTTACCCTGTAAGCTTTTGATGTTAGATATTGACAGATTGTAGCAGCTTTCCAACAGAAAATTGTAGAGTTCGAGATCGCCACAAGTCCGAAACTCTTACCACAGTTAGATACACAATTAAAGGCAGAGACTTCAATATGAAATAGCCAACAAAACTCTTGCTTGTCTCAAGCAGGACTTGTTTTATGGGAGGAATAACGAGTGAGTTTATAAGGCGAGCGATGGAATTTTGATCTGGTGCTGCATTTTTGGGAACTTCCCCAAAAAAGTGCCGTCACAGTATCAAAATTCACTATTTGCACAAACCCTAGGAGTGAAAATGAACGAAATGTCTGAGAAGCGAATTTATGGAATTCTTAACGCAGTGTCGCTGCTAGTGCTGACCTACTATGCAGCTAGTTCAATCAATTATCTTTTCCAAACTGACGCTCACATCTACAGCTACGACAGCCAGAGCTATGTCAACGGGTCACCAGCAGACTTAGAATCACACTGAGCGGGTAAATAGTACAGCTTGTCTATGAATGCCAACGATTTTTTCGGGAAATTGCTAATTGTTAATTTATTGTGTTCGAGCGCGTCGGAATTAGCAATTAGCAATAAATAATTGCTGAAAACTATAATTTATAAAATTAATTTTTTAAATATAGCTGTATTCCAACTTACCTAAGACTTAGGCAGCACTGACACTTTTACAAAGGGCTGCTATTGATTTGTTGTGGAAGGCTGCGTTGACGTGCTTCCCATGACAGAAAATATCTTATGCACGGGCCATTCCCACAGATAACCTGTGGGGATAACTCATTTCGGCCTCTAAAACCTTGCTGCTTAATGCTTTGGAGGTCAATCTAGTGTTTTTGTTTTTTTGGGGAACTAATATTTTAACTGAACAGTCAGGTTGATTGAAGCGTACTAAGAAATGGCACTCTGTTAATTATTACGCAATCCTGACGATCGCAATTTGTGCGATCGATCATTATTTGCCATCTGGCGTGCAAGTTCTATCAAAGAGCATAGTCCCATTAAAAATGGTACATGAAAGCCTATAGCAGCCGGGTCAATCTGGGTCTCAACCGATGTCCCGTTTAATTGATGAAATCCCGTTGAAGGGAACAAGTAGAAAAAATAATTTAGGGGGGGAATGTAAATGACACAGGTAACTAATCCAACTCAGCCACAATCGGCAGTTGAAAATCGTGGGGGTGGACTTGATATTATCGGCACCCAAGGCGATAACAGGATACGTGGAACGATCGAAGAGGATATCATCCTAACTTTTGGGGGCAACGATATCATTGCTGGTGGCAGTGAGAATGACCTGATTTTTTCAGGAGGTGGCAATGATAGTGTGGGTGGTGGCAGCGACAATGATACTATCTACGCTGGTACAGGCAACGATGTAGTCGATGGTGGTAACGGCAACGACACACTCTTCGGCGGTAAAGGTTTCGATCTCGTCAACGGCGGTGATGGTGCTGATTTCGTCTCCGGAGATCGGGGCAATGACACGGTACTTGGCGGATCGGGTAACGATACTGCTTTGGGCGGTGACGGCAATGATATCGTCTTGGGCGGTGACGGCAACGACAGCTTGTTCGGCGGTCGAGGGAACGATACTGTCGATGGTGGGAGAGGGGATGACTTTATCTCTGGCGACAGAGGATCTGACCTTCTGACTGGCGGCGCCGGTAGCGATACGTTCTACTTTGCTGGTGTTGGTGGCGATTATGGAATTGACACAATTACCGACTTTAACCCCGGTGAAGATAAACTCAGTTTCGATCGCAATGCTTTCTCTGGTTTGGGTGGCTCTTTCGATGCTACCGACTTTATCGTGGTTGCTGGTTTTGCTCCCGGAAGCGCACCAGCAAATACTTTGAACAAGATCGTCTACGACCCGCAAAACGGTTTGTTGTACTACAATCCAGGTAACGGCGGAGTGAAGACTGTGGCTCAACTGCAACCGGGGCTCAATCTTAGCTCCACTGCTGTCAGCAAGAACAACTTCGAGCTGTTCTAGAGAAACTAGCTATTGTGAGAACAGCACCGGACAGATTCCGGGGCTGTTCTCACGTGGCAGTCTGACAATTTTGAAGGCTTCAATCTTAAGAAAGTGATGCTATGTGCTTAAGTAATCGATCGCCAAATCGATCGCCAAAATATAAATAATCTTAGAGTATAAAAATCTCAAATCATAACTCTGGGGGTTCACGCCGATGGGCTGAATTTCCAGGGAATAATGTGCTGCTCAACAAATTTTATTTTTCGGGAACTCTGGGCGGAACTTAAAAGTCTCGTGATTCAGAGTCTACTGAAAAATCGCAACTCAGTTTAAGCTCGATTGCGGGCGATCGAACTTTCGGGCGATCGACAGTTGCCAAGGACTGCGGTGCAATTTCTCAATCTTGAGAGCAATTAATTTATCGCGCTTGGCTTTCATCGTGAAAGCTTACCGAGGGATAACCGCTCCCATGCTCCCGATGAAGTAAGAAGCAAATGTCTAGACTTGTCTAGGATTTGTATAGCAGCATACTCCCATTAACAAATGGTCTATGTGTATTTCTGGCTACAGTTTAAAAAATAAGTAGCCGCACCCAAGGTACGTATGGTAGACTCACAAACGTTTAAGTGGAATATTTTCGTGCTAGAGGAGGGAGTGATGGAGCCGAGAGTCCAAGGCAGAAAACAACTGATACTTGCTGCTCAACGAATACAAGATTCAACTCGCGGTTCCCGGCTCCCTGCTGACCAAAAATTTGGGATACAAGCCCCGTCCTTTTAGGACGGTTTTAATTGTTCCTAATTTTATTGGCAAAGCCTGTAATATAACAACACTCAAAAGATTTCTAGGCCCAAGACGCGTTGAAACAGCTACGATGCGGGCAAACTTAGAGACGGCTATAAGGGCAATGGTTAGCTCCAACCGTAGGATAGCAGAGTAAAAAGTCGCCATAGGGCATTGGGAGACTCTAAACGGACGCAGAGACAGAGTAAGACTACGACCAGCATCAGTCGATGAAGCGTCAAGAATCACCGCACTTTTAGGGCGGTGAGTATGTCAAAAATTAAATTACATGACAGCTTATAGCAGCCGGGTCAATTAGGGTCTCAACCGATGTCCGGTTCGATTTATTGAATCCCTTTGGAGGGAAAAGTGTATTGTAGAAAAGTGATTCATCTTTTAGGAGGAGTGTAAATGACACAGGTAACTAATCCAACACAACCAGCAGTTTCTTTGCCAGGAGCTGGCGGCTCCAGTGTTGTCGGCACCACAGGCGCAAACAGATTAAGTGCAGGCAATCTCAACGATATCATCCTGACCTTTGGGGGCGATGATGTCATCGCCGGTAACGGTGGGGACGACATCATTTTTTCCGGTGGCGGCAATGACAGTCTCGGCGGCGGCAGCGGTAACGATGCCCTCGTTTCAGGCAGTGGCAACGATGCTGTCTCTGGTGGTGACGGCGATGATAGAATCTTTGGCGGCAAAGGGAATGACCAGCTCGACGGCGGTGCTGGCAATGACTTGGTTTCTGGAGACAAAGGCAACGATCTCGTACTCGGCGGAACTGGTAACGATACCCTGTTCGGCGGCGAAGGCAGCGATACTGTCAGCGGTGGCGATGGCAACGATACCCTCTGGGGCGGTAAAGGCAGCGATACTGTCGATGGTGGCGCTGGCAATGACTTTATCTCTGGCGACAGAGGCAGCGATGTCCTGACTGGCGGTGCTGGCAGCGACACGTTCTACTTCGCCACCTCCGCCGCTACCGGCACATTAGACGGCATAGACACGATCACTGACTTTACACCGGGTGAAGATAAGATTCGCTTGAAGCAGGGCGGTGTGTTCGCTGGTTTGGGCAGCAGCTTCGAGGCCAGCGAGTTTGTCGTCGTTTCTGGTTTCAGCGCCAGCAGCCCAGGATCCACCAGTAACAAGTTGATCTACGACCCGACAAACGGTGCGTTGTTCTTCAACGGTGGCAACGGAGTGTTACAGGTTGCTCAGTTGCAGCCTGGCCTGACTATTACCTCGAACAACTTCGAGCTGTTCTAAAACAACTGGCGGTTGTGGGGCGACACCGGATTTTATCCGGGGCTGTTCTCACAAAAGCTGATAGTTTGAAAGGATTTCAACCTCATTCTGCCAACAGCGGGGTGAGGTTGAAATATTCAATGGCTCAAGTGAAGCAAGATCATTTAAAAAAATCGACCAACACCGATCGACCGAATTAATATTTTGCCCGATCGCACAAAATATAAATCAAGACCCTTGGGTTAAGCCAGATCCCCCCTTAGCTTGCCCCCTACTCCCCCTTAAAAAGCAGGGTGGTTTTATTGTGGTAACACAAATTAGGTACGTAGTTGCGCTTGGGCGCTCTTTCCTAATCTTATAAAGAGCGCTGAAGCGCAACTACGTACCTTCGCCCAAGCGTGAGCCAATCTTTGAGCGATAATTTTGGTAGTTTCAGATTTCTTTTCCCGACAATAAAACCACCCTGCCTAGCCCCCCTTAAAAAAGGGGGGGACAAGAACTTCATCAAAGTCCCCCTTTTTAAGGGGGATTTACGAGGATCTCCGGGTAATAAAAATTGTGAACCCGATCGCCTAAAATATAGATAGTCTGAAAATATCAAACTTTCAAATCAGAATTTATAAGTTTTCCTGAAGCGGTAAAGCAACCGCAACTGCACGGCAAGCAATGACCACTCAAGAATACATCCGGCAAGCCCAAGTTTATTTGAAGCAGGGAAAGTTAAGTCAGGCGATCGATTTTTGCCATCAGGCGATCGAACTACAGCCATTTTCGCCGCTAGCTTACACCACTTTAGGCGAAATCCTCGAAGCGAGCGGAGATCCGACGGCAGCAAGAGATGCTTTTGTGCAAGCTTTGGAGATTTCGCCAACGTTTGTGCTGGCCCATGCTTACTTGGGTCAACTTTACAGTGAGTATTGCTGGCTGGATGAGGCGGCTTTTCACTACGGCAAAGCTCTGGAGTTGAAGCCAGACTGGCCGGAGTTAAATTATAACTTGGGAAATGTTTTTCACAATCAGGGTAATTTGTTGGGGGCGATCGACTGTTACCGAAAGGCGATCGCCCAAAAACCCGATTATTTACTTGCTGTATTCAATCTGGCTGTGGTTTTAAATGAAAATAATCAGCTAGAAGCGGCAATTGATAGCTACCGTCAGGCGATCGCCCTCCAGCCCGATTATGTAGAAGCTTACAGCAATTTGGGCGTGATTTTGCTGAAGGAAGATCGCCCTGCTGAGGCGATCGAGATTTACCAGCGGGCGATCGAGATTAAGCCGGAGTGGGCAACGCCGCACAATAATTTGGGCCAGGTGTTCCACGAAAAAAGTCCCGAAAAGGCGATCGCATCTTACCGTCGCGCGATCGAGCTAGCGCCGGAGATGGTTTTGGCTCACTACAATCTAGGGAAAGCTTGGCAATTGCAGGGGGAACATTTGGCGGCGGTTGCTTGTTTCGATCGGGTAATCGAACTCAATCCCCAACATATTTCGGGCTATACGGACGCCGGATTTTCTTTGATGTTTTTGGGCAAAATTGCCGAAGCCATGCCTTATTTTCAGCAGGCGGTAGCTCTCAAGCCAGAATTTGTTGAGGCTTACTGCCGTTTGGGAGAAACGAGGCAAGTTGCCACTGTAGAGGATGATGAGTTGTCAAGGGCGATCGCTGCGTGCGATCGATTTCTGAAAGCGCTAACTGGAAGCAAGAAGGAAGAAGGAACAAGGAACAAGGAACAAGGAAAAGCGAACAAGGAAGAAGGAAGATTTATTACCGATGCCCAATTCCCAATTCCCGATGCTCAATTCCCAATTCCCGATGCCCAATTCCCAATTCCCGATGCCCAATTCCCAATTCCCGATGCCCAATTACCGATTGGTGAAATATGCGATTATTTAGCAGAAATTTACCTGCATTTAGGGAATGCTTTAACAGAGTATGGCGGATATGAATCAGCCGCTGCTTATTATCAAAAAGCTTTGCAAATTCAGCCCAAAAATGCAGAGCTTTACTGGCGGCTGGGAAATTGCTTGGCCCAGCAGCACCGATTCGGCCCGGCAATTGTCGTTTACCGCATGGCTTTGAAAATTCAACCAGCTTTACCTCATGTTTATTTTGAGTTAGCGAAACTGCTGGAAAAACAGGGACGCTTGGAAAGGGCGATCGATTATTATCAACAGGTTTTAGAGTTGCAATTGCACGGGTATGGAGACCCCAAACAGTGGGAGAAACAGACTTTTATATCCTCAGAAAGCAATTATTTAGAACGTCCGCGCGGTATTTATTTATCGAGTTGGGATTGGCTGGTTAATGCTAAGTTGGATGCTGGCAATTATGTGGAAATTGTTTGGGAATCTGCAACAGAAGCCAGGGTAGAAAATATTCAGACTTCTAAATTTTCTGTTAATTCGCAGTTGGCAAATTCCGATTGTGCCGGTTTAACTTGCGGGCTGTGTTTGCACAGAATTTCTAAGTGGTTCGATCCGGTGCATTTGGGTTGGGGAGTTTGCCGTTTGTCTAACTCGCAGCCGATACCTGTGGATTCCCCAAAAACTTTTGTCGCACAGATTCCCAACGGGCGAGTTTGGATTGTGCCGCAGCAAAATTATTGGCTGATTTGCAAGGCGATTGCTGTCATGACTCCTGATAATTATTTGCTGGCTGATGTGTCGAGAGATTATCCGGGTTTGTTGCCGGGATGCGAGAAGCATGATATCAGAAAACACAGCGTTTTTAAGTTAGAATCCTTTCCACCTTTAAAGCAGATAGACGGCAGCGTGGCGGTGCTTTCTGGTTTATCGGGAAATGTCTATTTTCATTGGATGGTGGACGTTTTGCCGAGGATAGAATTGCTGCGGCGCAGCGGTAGGGATTTGGCGGAAATTGATTGGTTTTTGGTGAATAGTTGTCAGCACGAATTTCAACGGGAAAGTCTCCGGATTCTGGGGATTCCCGAGGAAAAGGTTTTGGAGAGCGATCGCATTCCTCACCTGCAAGCAACAGAGTTAATTGTACCTTCTTTTGCGGGATATTTGGGCTGGCCGTCCGGATGGGCGATCGATTTTTTGAGGCGGGAGTTTCTCAAGGGAATTATACCTGGTTCAAGTTATCCAAAGCGCATTTACATCAGTCGCAGCAAAGCCAGATATCGCAGAGTTTTGAACGAGGAAGATGTGGTTGAGGTTTTGGCACGATCGGGCTTTGTTTCTATTTTACCTGAGTCGATGTCTTTGGCAGAGCAAATTGCTCATTTTTACCATGCTGAGGTGATAGTTGCTGCCCACGGTAGCGGGTTAACAAATACGATTTTTGGTAAATCTGGAACTAAAGTAATTGAGTTGGTGTCGCCTCATTATATCAGTCATTATTACTGGGGAATTAGTCAATATTTGCAGTTGGAACATTACTTTTTAGCTGGTGAGGCTTTTGAATGTTATCCTATTAGACAGTTAATGTATCAAAATTCGCTGACTGAGGATATTTTGGTGAACTTGAGTTCGCTGAAAAGGATGGTTGAAGTAGTTGGTTTGCGTTAGCTGGCGTCTGGAGTAAGTTTATTTATGCCCTCGATTGAGAAGATGGAAAAAGCAGCGGTTGATTTGAATCGGCAAGCAGAAGTTTATTTGGTTGAAGGAAGGTTGAATGAGGCAGTTGCTGCTTGCGAGTCAGCGCTGAAAATTGAACCGAATTTGGCGGTGGCTTGTCAGACACTTGGGAAGGTAATGCAGGTTCAAGGTGAAGTCGAGCAGGCTAAACAGTGGTATGAAGCGGCACTGGATCGCAATCCGAATTTGCCGGAAGTGTATGCTAATCTAGGCAGTTTGTATTCTCAAGGAAAACAGTGGGAAAAGGCGATCGCAAGTTGTGAAAAAGCGATCGCCCTAGCACCGAATTTTGCCGCGGCTTATCGGCTGTTGGCGAAAATTTGGATGCAGTTGGATCGGCGAGCACAGGCGGCAGACTGTTGGTATCAAGCTTTCAAGATCGAGCCAAATTGGGCAACGGCTGAGGAATACGTCACTCTGGGAAATAGTTTAGTTGAATTGGGAAAGCTCGATCGCGCTACTGAGTGTTATTCGCAGGCAATTGAACTAGACCCGCAACTGGCAACAGCTTATCACAATATGGGCGAAATGCTGGTCGCACAGAAACGGTGGGATGAGGCGATCGCCAATTACCGACAAGCCATTGCCATCAATCCAGATTCTTTTGAATCTTACCACAGCTTGGGTCAAACTTGGGCAGAGCGAGGAGAAGGCGATCGGGCGATCGCCTGTTACCGCAAAAGCATTGAACTCAATCCTAATTATGCTCGTGCTTACCTTGGTTTGGGCAATGTTTTTGTGCAGAAAGGTGAGTTTGATGAAGCTATTCAATGTTACCGCCAGACTCTGGCAATTAATAATAATTCCTATTGGGCGCATAATTATCTAGGAGAAGCTTTTGCTCACAAAAAGCTGTGGCAAGAAGCTGTTATTTCCTACCGCAAAGCGATCGAACTAAATTCAGATATTCCTTGGTTTTATTGCAATTTGGGAATTGCCTTAACCTGCGAAAAATCCTGGGATGAAGCTGTTGCTGCTTTCCTGCGCGCGATTCAACTTGAACCTAATTTGAGAGGAATTAATCAGAGGTTGGGATATGTTTTGCGGAAGCGCAGTGAATCGGGGTTAGACAGCACAATCGCAACTTTCTGTCAAGGTATTGAGGCACTTGGTAGCGGGGAATTTTTCCATAAATTGCTAAAAATTGAGTTAGATGGAGCTGATTTTTTTATAAATTTAGGCAATAGTTTAGCGAAACAGAAGCAGCTCGAAGGTGCGATCGTATTTTATAGCATGGCCGTGCAGATTGAACCCAATGCTGCGGAAGTTGTCGCGCAACTCAAGGAAGTTCGCGCGCAACAACAGGAGTTATACGTACAAATTGCTAATTACCGCAGCCAAATTGCGATCGATCCGACTAATTCTAAGGCTTACAATGATTTAGGCAATATTTTACCGCAATTAGGGGAATTGGAAGAAGCGATCGTTTGCCATCAACAAGCGAGCGCATTGAGGGGTTGGCCTGAGTGTGCACAGAAAGATTATCAATTTACTCAAGATTGGTTTACCCACAATATTCCTATTTGGCAACGGCACTTGCAGCCGCTTACAGGAATTGCAGATTTTCAAGTGGTGGAAATCGGTAGTTTTCAAGGAATGTCGGCTTGCTGGCTGCTAGATAATATTTTAACTCATCAGACTGCCAAAATCACTTGCATCGATTTATATTTTCAAGAAACTTTTAAGGGCAATATTGTTAAAACGGGGGTTGGTGAGAAGGTAATTGAATTGGAAGGTTACTCTCAAGATTTATTAGTAAACTTGGATTCAGAATTTTACGATATTGCTTACGTTGACGGCTGTCACAAACCCACCAGCGCTCTGCAAGATGCGATTTTATCTTGGAGGTTGGTGAAAGTTGGGGGATTGATGATTTTTGACGATTATCAGTTTACGTTTCCCGACAGCCCGGAGCAAGATACTAAAATCGGCATTGATGTTTTTCTGGAGATGTTTGGAAGTCAGTTAAAATTAGTCCACAAAGGCTATCAACTGATTGTTAAAAAAATCGGCAATGAAAGTTTGGGCGAGGAGCAAACTCTTTTGTCTCTGGGTTGGGAAAAGTTGGGGAATATTGCGGCAGATGCAGGTTATGTGGATGAGGCGATCGAACGGTATCAAACAGCTATTAAAATTAAGTCTGGCAACTACTCAACTTACCACAAGTTGGGCAAAAGTTTGCAAGAAAAAGAAATGTTCGAGCGAGGTGCGGCGGCTTACCAACAGGCGATCGCACTCAACCCTAATTTTAGCTGGTCTTACCACTTTTTGGGCGAAACTTGGCAGGTGATTGAGCAATACGGCGAAGCTGCTGCTGCTTACCGCAAAGCCATTGAATTAAATCCAAATTTTTGTTGGACTTACAACAATTTAGGCGATGTGCTGATGGAGCTTTCTGAGTGGGAGGAGGCTGTTGTTAGTTACCGCAAGTTAATTGAGTTAAATCCCGATTTTTGTTGGTCTTACGACAGGTTGGGCAAGGCTTTAATTGCAGTGGAAAATTGGGAAGAGGCGGCCGCGGCTTACCGCAAAGCTATTGAATTAAATCCCGATGATTGTTGGCTGTACAATAGTTTGGGGGAAGTTCTGGAATCACTAGAAAATTGGTCAGAAGCAGCGGTTGCTTTTGCTCGTGCTGTTGAGCTAGAACCCGAGCACAGTTGGCTGTACAAGAAGCTGGGCGATGCGCTGCGGGAGCAAGGGGAACTCGAAAGGGCGATCGCAATTTACGAGCAAGGCATCAATATAGATCCAAAATCCTGTTGGTGTTACGAAGGATTGGGTTTGAGTTTAATGGTACAACAGCAGTGGGATAGGGCAATATCTAATTTTGTTAAAACCCTGCAAATCAAACCCGATTTGTTTGGAGTTTACTATCATCTAACATATGCTTTAGAACAAAAAGGAGAAGTGAATGAAGCCGACCTCCTCAAACTTGGCTATAATTTTTTGCCGTTAAGTTTTCTCAAAAAATACTGTGGATTTACAGATGATTTAGTGATTGCAGCAGACTCAGATCCAGGGATTACTTGCACAGACATCTATCCTGCAAGTGAAATCAATTTATCCGATTCCAGAACAATCCATAGCAACAGCAAATGTTGGCAAGATGAAATCTTTTATATCAAAAAATCTTTTGTTGCTGCCATACCAAAAGGACGAGCTTGGGCAGATATTGCTACTACCGCCGTCATCACTTCAGACAATAAACTTGTTACCGATATTTCAATGGGTTGTCCTGAGTTGGTAATAACATCCGACAAATTGTCTCCCGTCGAACACATCGAGGGAAATGTAGCTTTTTTATCCGCTCGCTGGGGAGGCGCAGCTTATTTTCATTGGATGTTTGATGTGGTTACACGGTTCGAGCTTTTGCAGCGCTGCGGATTGATAGACACTATTGATAAGTTTGTTATCAATGCTTGCGATTTGGCCTATGAAAAAGAAAGTTTAAATACTTTAGGAATTCCACTAGATAAAATTTTAGAAAGTCGCTACCTGCCTCACTTTACAGCGGACAAATTAATAGTTCCTTCAATTTGTGATGGTGCTTCGGGAACCTCTAAATGGAAATGCGAATATCTGAAACGAATATTTTTAAATCAAGATAATTCCCAAAATACAAAATATTCAAAACGAATTTATATCAGTCGAAATCGAGCATCCTATCGGCGAATAGTCAATGACGAAGAGGTTGTCGCCTATCTAGAAAAAATTGGGTTTAGTACAGTTAAGTTAGAAATGATGTCGGTAGCGGAACAAGCAGCCTGTTTGGCTGCGGCTGAGGTAGTTGTCGCACCCCACGGAGGTGGATTGACTAATTTAGTTTTCTGCACTCCGGGAACTAAAGTAATTGAGATTTTTTCTCCGATTTATGTGCCAACTTGTTTTTGGACTATTAGTAATTTATGTGAGTTGGAACATTACTATTTAATTGCTGAATTGTTTGATGACCAAACTCATAAATATTCGGGACATAAAGATATGCGGGTGGATATGAACTCGCTAGAGAAGTTAATGAATATTGCAGGAGTGGTGCATGAATAGTCACGATTACCACAAGTTGGGTAATTCCTTGCAAGAAAGCGGTGAGTTTAATGATGCTGTTGCTGCTTACCGCAAAGCTGTTGAATTAAATCCAGATTTTTCGTGGTCTCATCACAGTTTGGGCGATGTTTTGTTGAAACTAGAACGCTGGGAGGATGCTGTCGCGGCGTACAAAAAAGCTGTTGAGTTAAATCCAGATTTTTCGTGGTCTTATCATAATTTGGGTGATGCTTTACTGAAACTCGAATGCTGGGAGAATGCTGTCGCTGCTTACCGCTGCGAGATTGCACTCAACTCAGATTTTGCTTGGTCTTTTTACAATTTAGCCAACGCTTTAACTAAACTTAAAGAGTGGGATGAAGCTATTGTCGCGTATTTAAAAGCTATTCAAATTGACGGAAATTTGCCGGGAATTTACGAGAAGCTTGGATATGCTCTCGGACAAACAAAGTCTGACTCAAAGTCATTATCACAACAATTTCAATTGCAAGTTACACCGGAAAATTTGCAGTTTTATTTACAGTTAGGAAAGAATTTAGCAAAGCGCGATCGCCCAAAAAGCGCAACAATTATTTACCAAACAATCTTGACAATTATCCCAGATTGTGGGGTGTCATCAGCAGATTTGGAGCGGTTGTTACAGGAGCAGCAAAAGTGCGTTAGCGAAGCCATCGAGTGCGATCGCCTTTTAGCCTCAGCCCGCGCCACAGTCGCCCAAAAACCGGATGATTGCTGGTCTTATTACAATTTAGGTGCGGTTTTGAGCCAGCAAAAATATGGGGAGGAAGCGGCGGAGGCATTTTTGCAAGCAATAGCAATAAATCCCGATCTTCCTTGGTGGTTTTATTACAATTTGTGGGAAGTTTTGATTGAGCAAAACAAGCTGGATCGAGTTGAGAACTTTTGCCGAGAAGTTGTTGATGCTCAACCGGAGGCTTTTTGGCCTTATTTGAATTTGGGAGAAGTTTTGACGAGGCAAGGCAAAATTGCTGAGGCGATTAGCTGTTATCAAACTGTCAGTTACAAACAAATTTTTGCATCTGTTATTAATAAAAGAACAAGCAATGTAGCTGTGGCAGAAAATACAGAGACAGGCAAGATGCCTGTGCCACAAAATATGGAGACAGGCAAGATGCCTGTGCCACAAAATACAGAGACAGGCAAGATGCCTGTGCCACAAAATTGGAACTTAAAACCAGTCAAATTTCCTAAGTTTATAATTATTGGTTCTCAGCGGTGCGGGACGACTTCTCTGTATACTTATTTAGCTGAACACCCGCAAATTTTGACTCCAATTAAAAAGGAGATGGATTTTTTCTCCTGGCACTTCCACAGAGGGATTGATTGGTATTGGGCCCATTTTCCCCCAATGCCACAGGGAGGGGAATTTATAACGGGTGAGGCAAGTCCGAGCTATTTTGACTTTCGGGAAGCGCCGGAACGTCTCTACAGCGCGTGTCCAGAGGTAAAGCTGATTGTGCTGTTGCGAAATCCGGTCGATCGCGCGATTTCTCATTTTTACCGCTTAAAGGGCCTAAACTGGGAAGGGCGATCGCTCGATCGGGCAATTAGCGACGAAATCGAACGGTTGAATCAAAACCCAGAATACATCATCGGCGAAGAACCTGGGAATTACTTAGCTCGCGGCAGGTATATAGAATTTATTAAAAATTGGCTGGCTTTCTTCCCCCGAGAACAGTTGTTAGTTTTGCAAAGCGAAGATTTGTATGCAGGTGCGGCGGCGACTGTACAGCAAGTTTTAGCATTTTTAGATTTACCGGAATATCAATTGTCTGAATACCAAAATGCTAATCCTGGTTCTTATCAGCGGGTAAATGAGTCAGTTCGCAAACTGTTGAGTGATTATTTTAAACCTTACAATCAGGAATTAGAGGAGTATTTGGGGCGGAAATTTGATTGGAAATAAGATAACACGGCGGTTGAAACCGCGTCTATAAAAACAAAACCTGCCTCCGCAGGTTGAATAAAAGGCGATTAAATTTGGGTTGTTCTCTTCAGTCTGCGGAGGCAGACATCGTTTGTGTAGATGCGGTTTTAACCGCCGTCTGCTAAAATTAGAACAACTTGTAAGGAGGTAATACTAATGCTGACAATCGAGCTAGATACATTACTTAAACAACAAGCACTCCAACGCCAAGATCCTGAAGAGCGCTACATCACGGATAGGGTGAACTGGGAAGAATACGATACAGTGCTAAATCGAATTGGAGATGCTGCGGGATATCGAGTTACTTATTTAGATGGGCTTTTAGAAATTATGTCACCTTCTCGTCGCCATGAAAATGGTAAAACTCGCATTGGGAATTTGCTGGAAATTTATTTTGTAGAAGCTGACATTGAATATTTCCCTTTTGGGTCTACAACTCTGCGGCAAGAGGAAAAAAGTGGCGGTACGGAACCGGATGAAGCTTACTGTATTGGCACAGATAAAGAATTTCCCGACTTGGTAATTGAAGTGATTGTTACCAGTGGCAGCATCAATAAACTAGAACTCTACAGAAGGTTGAATGTGCGAGAGGTTTGGTTCTGGCGAAATGAGAGATTTTCGATCTACCATTTGCGAGAAGAGATTCCGGTTGAGTTTGTATCAAACTGCGGTTATGAATTGATCGCAAACAGCGAATTGCTACCAGAACTTGATATCGAGATGTTGACAGAATGTGTCAAAAATCCTCACCCGCTAGCAGCAGCAAAGGCATGGAGGCGAAATTTGCGATCGAACTAAGGATCGCGAATTAAATAATTTACACATATTTGTGGGATGGGCGTCCCGCCCGTCCTTTCTGGACGGGCGGGACGCCCATCCCACAAGAACAATAAAAAATGTAAGTTATTTAATTTTCATTCCTAAACAGCAATTTTTCAATCTTATCCATGGGTGCATCTCACCTTTGAAGAGGGCGAAGCATGACCGCATATAAGTTATTAGTTATCATCCCATATTGACTACGGTCATGCTTCGCCCCTACAAACATATTTGCCAAAAGCCAGATGCACCCTGCTCGATCGCCAAGCTGTCGCAAAGACGAGCAACTGACTCGCGCGCACCCAGCAGTCCCAAGAAAAAACCCACTGCCCTTGACAAGTCATACTCGTTATGAGTACGCTATAACAAGCAAAGGAATTTAACCCAAGTACCGAAGGATTCAAAATCATGCTGACGAACCACGAAGGTCAAAGAGTACCCAAAGTCACGTTTCGCACTCGCAAGGACAACGAGTGGGTGGATGTCACCACCGATGATTTGTTTGCAGGCAAAACTGTAGCAGTGTTTTCTCTGCCGGGAGCTTTTACTCCCACTTGTTCGTCAACGCACCTCCCTGGCTACAACGAATTGGCCAAAGTTTTCAAAGCAAATGGCGTAGATGAAATCGTTTGTATTTCCGTCAACGACACTTTTGTAATGAACGAGTGGGCAAAAGACCAAGAATCAGACAATGTGACGTTAATTCCCGACGGTAACGGTGAGTTTACCGAAGGCATGGGAATGCTGGTAGATAAAACTGATTTAGGCTTTGGGAAGCGGTCTTGGCGTTATTCGATGGTAGTCAAAGATGGCTTGGTTGAAAAAATGTTTATTGAACCGGAGGAACCGGGCGACCCTTTCAAGGTTTCCGATGCCGAGACGATGCTGCACTACATCAACTCCGCAGCAGCTAAGCCGAAGGTAGTTTCGCTGTTTACAAAAATGGGCTGTCCTTTCTGCGCCAAGGCTAAGAAAATGCTGACTGAAAAGGGCTTGGATTATGAAGAAATCGTCTTGGGCCGGGATGTCACAACCCGATCGCTCCGGGCGGTGACTGGCGCTACAACCGTGCCGCAAGTGTTTATCGACGGCAAGTTGATCGGCGGTTCCGAAGCTCTAGAGTCTTATTTGGCAACTGCTTAGTTAGGGAAAAATACTTAGGCTGCGGGTTGGCAGCGCACACCTTACTCTGTTGTTGTAGGTGTACGCTGCCAACCTGCAACCGTCTTTAGGAATATATATCGCCATTCCCAGAGTTCGATCGCACCATTGATCCATTCTCGTGTAACAATTATTTGTGAAGTAATATTAAAAAAATCAGAAATGGGAGTGAACGATCGTGGATTTAAGCCTCGTAGCGTCAAATATCTTAAATCCACCAGTATTAGCATTTTTCATGGGAATGCTGGCGATTTTCCTAAAATCTGACTTAGAAATTCCTGCGCCCATCCCGAAACTGTTTTCGCTGTACCTGCTGTTTGCGATCGGATTTAAAGGCGGCGTCGAACTGTCCCGAAGCGGAATCAACCAGCAAGTCGCCCTGACAATCTTCGCAGCGATGCTGATGTCAGCGCTAGTACCAGTTTATACTTTCTTCATACTGAAGATCAAACTCGACTCCTACAATGCCGCGGCGATCGCAGCCACCTACGGTTCCATCAGCGCCGTCACCTTTATCACCGCAACTTCCTTCCTCAAAGAACTAGGAATCGACTTTGACGGTTACATGGTAGCAGCGCTAGCATTAATGGAATCCCCTGCAATTATCGTCGGTCTAATTCTGGTAAGTGTCTTCGGTGGAGAGGAAGGAAAACGCGAAATAGTTTGGTCAGAAGTGCTGCAAGAAGCCTTCCTCAACAGTTCAGTTTTTCTGCTAGTCGGCAGCCTCATTATGGGCATTCTGACAGGAGAACACGGTTGGGAAGTTATGAGTCCGTTTACTCAAGATTTGTTTTACGGGGTTCTGACTTTTTTCTTGCTAGACATGGGTCTGGTTGCTGCTAGCAGAATTAAAGATTTGCAAGAAACAGGAATTTTCCTGATCGCCTTTGCAATCCTAATTCCTATAGTTAATGCAGCAGTTGGTTTACTGATAGCAAAATTAATCGGAATGCCGCAGGGAGATAGCCTGTTATTTTCGGTATTGTGTGCGAGTGCTTCTTACATCGCAGTACCAGCAGCAATGCGGCTGACAGTTCCCGAAGCTAACCCCAGCCTTTACATTTCAACAGCCTTAGCAGTGACGTTTCCGTTTAACATCGTTGTAGGCATTCCCATGTATTTATACGCAATCAATATGTTTTGGATGTGAACTTATGGACGCAGTTAAAAGGATAGAAATTTTTGCGAACTCGGTGGAGCTCCCAAAGATTTTAGACGGTTTAGACAAAGCTGGCGTCCCTGGTTATTCGGTGATTCGCGGTGTCGCCGGCAAAACCACTAGGGGACGCAAATCGGACGATTTAGCAATGAGTATGCTGGATAATATTTATGTGCTGGCTTTCTGCGAGCCCGATAAAATATCGGCAGTTGCAGAAAATATTAGACCGGTGCTAAATAAGTTTGGTGGGGCTTGTTTTATTTCGGATGCAGTGGAATTGCTCACTACTAAGTGCGTTGGGTAGTCAGTTGACTGTTGACTGTTGACTGTTGACTGTTGACTGTTGACTGTAGTTATTAGTAAGTAGTTACTGATTATTGGCAGATATAGTCTTTGTCAAAAAGATGAGGTACGTTGTTGGGATGCGAGCCCTCTTTGTCTAAGCGGTTATACAAGCCGCCAGTCATACCTCATTTTTCTGAGAATCGCTATATTCAAAAATAACAAATAACAATTGCCAACTGCCAACTACCAACTGTCATTAGAAACCCGGTTTATTTAATAAACCGGGTTTCTGAATATATAGCCTTTCTCAAAAAGATGAGGTATAACTGACAGCCCACATAACTCTTAAACTAAGAGGGCTGAAGCCCAACAACATACCTCATTTTTCTGAGAACCGCTATATAGCCATTTTACATTATCAAAATCGGCCATTGCTCCTACATAAAATCGGATTGAGCTTTTACATAAGTTTTTTTTAATTAATTTAGAGTAATTTAATCAACGATAATGTGATAAAAATCTGTGTTGATTATAGCAATTTTACAATTTTAAAATCATCAGCGATCGGTCATTAGCCAGCGGTCATTTCAGGATTAATTGCATTTCGCCGCCCGCACCAAATTCAGAATTCTTAAGATATAGAAAAGAATCAGTAGCCCAAATCCGTTAGCGTGGTAAATTCTAAGCCACAACAGGCTATCGCGCGATCGACTAGCGATATTTTCAATAGGAGTTTAAACATGGCTGCATTAAAAGTCGGCATCAACGGATTTGGTCGCATCGGACGGCTAGTCATGCGTGCCGGCATCAAAAACCCGAACATCGAATTTGTCGGTATTAACGACTTAGTTTCGCCAGAAAACCTGGCTTATCTTTTCAAATACGACTCTACCCACGGTATTTATGACGGCGAAGTTGAAGGGAAACCAGACGGGATTGTCGTTGACGGACGTTTTATTCCGTGCACTTCGATTAGAAATCCGACTGAATTGCCGTGGGGTAAAGCTGGTGCGGATTATGTTGTAGAATCTACCGGATTGTTTACGGATTTTGACGGCGGTTCAAAACATTTGACGGCGGGAGCAAAACGAGTAATACTTTCCGCACCGACTAAAGATCCAGAAAAAGTTCCAACTTTTCTAGTAGGCGTCAACCACCACAAATTTGACCCGGCCACAGATACTGTTGTTTCTAATGCTAGCTGCACTACTAATTGTCTAGCACCAATTGCCAAAGTTATTAATGATAATTTTGGTTTGGAAGAAGGTTTGATGACGACTGTTCACGCGATGACTTCTACTCAGCCAACTGTAGACGGGCCCAGCCAAAAAGATTGGCGGGGAGGACGCGGTGCGGCTCAAAATATTATTCCTTCTTCGACTGGTGCGGCGAAAGCTGTTAGTTTGGTGTTGCCGGAATTGAAAGGAAAATTGACGGGTATGGCTTTGCGTGTGCCGACTCCAGATGTGTCTGTGGTTGACCTTACTTTCAAAACGGGGAAGGAAACTAGCTATAAAGAAATTTGCGAAGCTATGAAGAAAGCTTCTCTTGGCGAACTGAAAGGTATTCTTGGATATACTGAGGATGCGGTGGTTTCGACGGATTTTCAGGGCGATGCCCGATCGAGCATTTTTGATGCAGGTGCGGGAATTGAACTGAATTCTAAGTTTTTTAAGGTCGTTTCCTGGTATGACAACGAGTGGGGTTATTCTAACCGCGTCATTGATTTGATGATCTCGATGGCCGAGAAGGACGGAATTTTGGGTAAGTAGTATTGTAGGGTGGTTCGGCGGGGCGATCGAATGCGAGGACGAATAAATCGAGATTTTCCCGCGCCGAACCTACGATATGGGTAGACCGCCATAGGTTAAATTGTTGTTATTGTCGATCGCACTCCAACTCGAATTATGTCTGAACTGCCACCGCTGAACAACGAAACTATTTGGGCTATCCTCAACGAAGAAATGGACGATGCTGCTGTCAACCAATTAGTTTGGCTGTATCTAGGCTACCGCTTTGATGCCCAGACTGGTAAGTGGAACAGCGCTGATGTTGCTAGCGAGTGGCGCGAAGATTATCCGGAACCGCCGGATTTTATTGATTCTAGGCCTGCGACGGTGAAATTGACGCGATCGACTCTTCCAGAAAACAAGCAGTTGCTGAAGGAAAAATTGGGATTTAAGGGCTATAAGATTGGGGAATTCGGGCCGAGACAGACTCGCAGGGCGACGATGGCTAATTGGTTGATGGGTTTTTTGGAGGCTGGGGCTTCATTCAGTTGACAGTTGACAGTTGACAGTTGACAGTTGACAGTTGACATGGAAGTCCGAGGATTGGAGTAATGAATCGTCTGATTTTAATTTTTCCCCGATCGGGCTTCGGGCTTTAAACCAATTCTTTCTGGTAATAAATAAGAATTAAATAACTTATAATTTTAATGATTGTGGGATGGGCGTCCCGCCCGTTCTTTATAGACGGGCGGCACGCCCATCCCACAAGCTTGTGTAAATTATTTAATTCGCGATCCTAAGAAAGTATCGAATATTAGGGATTGAAACATTGATCAAAGTCTTGCTCAGTTTCTATTTTTATCTGCCGTTAATTAACAAAAATTAAAGATTTTTAGCGTCAGAATAAAGTAAAACTCTATCGCCCACACCAACATTAATCACCCGCAACCCTGACATCCGGCGGTTCCGTGCACTATTCTAGAGTCGGAACAAAACCATTGTGAGGAAAAATTCATGAAAACAACCACCATATCTCGCTTAACCAGCATTTCCCTAGCTACCCTCATGCTAGTCGGCGTTTCAGTAAATGCGATCGCCACACCAGCCAACATCAAACCCGCAACCCAACTAGCCCAAGCTACCGCCAAAAAGCGCCTCGTAGTCATGGACTTCGACTACGGCACCACCAACAGCTATTACAGTTCCTACAGGGGAGTCGGCGCAGCCAAAGGCATCAGCGAACTCCTAATCAACGAACTCGTCAACAACGGCACTTACACAGTAGTCGATCGCAGCAAACTCGAACAAGTCCTCAAACAAGAAAATCGCAGCGGTTCAATGGATGCCGGCACCGCAGCCGAAATTGGCAAAAAACTAGGAGTTGACGCCGTACTCATCGGCACCATTACCAAGTTTAATATCGACAAACAATCCGGCGGCGGCAGTTTCATGGGTATCGGTGGCGGTTCCCAAAAAACCAAAGCTACTGTGCAAATAGACGTGCGGTTAATCGGAACAGCTTCCGGAGACATTCTGGCCACGGCAAAAGCAGTAGGAGAAGCAGATCAAAGCGATTCCAATTTTTCTGTCAGAGGCATTGGCGGCAACTCCGGGAGTAGCAATGAAGATGGACTTTTGAGCGCAGCAGTTGACAAAGCCGTAGCCCAAATGGTAACTAAACTTGCAGAAGTCTCTAAGAAATTAGGCTAATAAGTTTCCAACTTTTTTAGATTTTAGATTTGGCATAATATAATAATTAAATCTAAAATCTAAAATCTAAAATTATTTCATATCATGTCGGTTCAATTGCCTGTTAGAAAGTTTTTTCGCTCGCTGGGGGCGCTTTATAGATATTGTGGATATCAATGAAAGATTGTTAGTGAAATCGGCTCGATCCATGTAATATTTATTGGTAACTTCATCCCATCTGCTCAACATATAGCTTTTCTCACTCTCCATGAAGTATGACAATTTTTGTGAGTGGTTGATAGTACGAAGAGCGTCTTTATCTCCACAAAACTGACAAAGCTAACAGGCACAAGGAATTACGAATTACCAATTACTATTTAGCATTACCGTCGAACACCTCATCTTTTAGAAAAAGATTACCAAGAAGAATGGGTTTAAAGCCTCCTCCTTTTAGGTGGGAAATAAAACAAAATTATTCACTATTTCAATCCTCTTCCTTTTATGGAGAGGTAGCCCTCAAGCTGTCAACTGTCAACTGTCAACTGTCAACTGTCAACTGAAACTCAAGCCTTAACAGTTTAATTAGTTTTGGGATTTGAGTCAGAAGCAACAGCGCATTTCCCCTGTTGATTCGGGTTGGGACTCGGATTAGTTGCTACCTGAGAAACAGCATCTTGTTCTTGAATCCATCCGATTTCCCCCGCTTGCAATTTGGCGCTTTCTACTCCCACTGTTGGTTTAACAGTGGGAGATGGCGAGGAACTTGCTACCGCCGGAGATGGCGAGGAACTTGCTACCGCCGGAGATGGCGAGGAACTTGCTACCGCCGGAGATGGACTGACTGCTGGTGTTGAAACATTAGAAAAATCCTTATTTAACTTGGGCTTGGGAGAGTTCGATCGCCCTATTTCAGGAATAGAACAAACTTTCAATTCCAGCCAGTTGCCTTGAGGCGTAAGCTGTTTGTTTGTTACCTGCAAAATGCTGCCCGCGGGGACTGTTCCCTTAATGGGCGAGTCACCGATGGCGACTCGCAAATTCAAGCGATCGCCCAATGGGTCTAATTCCCCAGTCGCAGAACTTTTAATCTCTATAAAAGTCCCTTTTTCTAAAGATTTGCTCCCAGTAGGTACAGATTCTACTGTTTTCCCCGGCCCGTTTATAGGATTAGTTAAATGGCGTTTCCCAAAAAGCGACTCCCCGGCAGTATCGATCGCCCGACCCACCGGAGGAATGAAAAAATAAGCAAATACACCCCCCAAACCCAACAAAAATACTATTTTTACCAGCAGCGTAAATATACTTTTGCCTTTGTCGGGCGATCGTACTAACTGCGTTTTCACTTCAGAATTCGTATCGCTAAGGCTGGGGCTTTCCGTCAAATCGGTTGGCATATCCTCGCTGTCAGCAATTAGTTCCATCGGCACTTCTAAAGGTGCGACAGACAATTCTGTCAAAGTATTGCTTTCTTCCCTCAAATGTGCTTGACAGTGAATCAAAGCTACAGTGACATTATCGTGACCGTTTCTAGTATTAGCAATCTCGATCAGTCGATCGCGCGCCTTCGCCACAGTAATGCTACCGTCGAGAATCGGCAAAATCTCCTCTTCCCAACATTGCTCAACCCGGTCTTTATCGCTCAAACCGTCGGAGCACAGCAGCAAAACGCAATCCTCATCCACCGGAAAACGTTGCACCGTCGGGTGCAGAGTGTTGGAAGAAGTAATGCCCAAAGCTTGAATCAGAGCTCCGGCGGCCACTTGTTCCAAAGCATCCCGATAGAGGGAGTAGCCCAAACGTACCTCGCGGCAAGCCACATCGTCATCGAGAGTAACTTGATAGCAGCCGGTGCGGGTAATCCAGTAAGCCCGACTGTCTCCCACGTGGGCGACATAGAGCTCGTGAATGTGCGCTAAAGCCATCACCAGGGTAGTACCCATGCGCTGGCGGCCTTGGCGGTGTTCCGTGTCGTTGCGACCCGCTATTTTGTCGTTAGCAGCACAAGCTGCCCGTTCCAGCTTGGAAGTCAGGCTCAGCGGGTCCCAATTAGCTTGATGCAGGGGCATTTGCAGCAACTTGTCCCGCAGCACAGTAATCGCCAATTCCGAAGCGACTTCGCCGCCGTCTTGTCCGCCGATACCGTCACAGACGATCGCACAAGCTTCCGATCCCGGAATTCCGGCAAACACCGTACCATCGGGCGGATAGCAAGCATCTTCGTTGTGAGCCCGCGCTCTACCGACATCCGTGCCCGTGGCAATTTCCACAGTCCGATCGTAAAATCGGCCGCATTTTGCCAAAGCTTTATCCAATTGGCCCATCAGTTGTTCGCCGTGGCGCACTTGACCGGCCACCATTTGCTGGCAAAGCTGTCGCAAAAAATTGGCGATTGCGGGGTGAGCATCATCGATCCACTGCTGCCACAATTTGCCCAATTGCGACAAACTAGGCGGTTTGGGATCGGGCTGCAATTCCAAAAACCGAACTAATTGCCCTTCCACCCGTAGCAGTTCCGGAGTCAGCAGCGTCGCAGCCACGCCCTGAGCGATAAACGGCTGCCAAACTTTGGCAATTTGCCACAGCCAATTGAGCTGTCGCATGGCGGCTGCCCCTTTCCAGGTGTCCGCCAATTCCGGCATTAATGATTCCGTCACCTTTAAAATAGGTGCGTTTTCCAGCAGCCAGATATCTCCCGAGAGCTTGCTGAGCCGGGACGATACCAGTCCGTATACTTGAGGTACGTGCAACTGATAGGCAAACAGTCTCAGATAAGGAGCGATCGAACTCGGAATCTCTTCGGGCATTTCCGGCAACTGTTCCGGTTGAGTATCGACAAGAAGTCGATCGCGCTTGAGCAAATAGCGACCCGCGATCAGATCGCCCGGCTTACAAGCTTTGATCCCTTCACCTACAGCCCACAAATAGTGTTTTGGCACAGAGTTTTGCATAAGGGTTCCTGACGCCTTTGGGCCCAGTGCTGATCTGAACTATTCTAGCGCTTGAACCTCGATGGGTTGATACGTGGCGATTATTTTACACCCCCGCTTTCTCAGCACGCGGGGACTCTTAAGACTTTACAGTGCTAATCTCCTGATTTTTCAGGTTCCTAGGCTCACCAAGCTAGCACTTTTCGGTGCTCTGTGATTTCTCCAGATAATGTTTTAGGCGTGACTTTCCCCCAGTCCAGCAGTTAGTTTTAATGTCTTGTACTGACAAAAACAGTCTACCATTTTGTGGGCGCTCGGATAAATCTGGCGATCGGCTTTCATAGCTTGACTCAGGCGCGACGGAACCGAAGTCAGGAAGCTGAAGGGCGCGATGTTTTTAGCATATTCCCGATCGTGCCAATGGACGAAGCAATCGCGACTTTGAGCGGGAATAGAGACTTTGAACTGACTGTAATGCTAGGATGCAGGTACGTAGAAGTCCCCTGAGCCAGCAGGTATAAATAAGTATCAATTCTCACTTTTGTCGCGAAGGGCGATCGGTGCCTAGTGCCTGAGTTTCGCCTGTCTAGTTAAATTTAACGTTACCCGCATACCGATGCCAGCCCCCGACAGGAGTCGCAAGCAGCACAAAAAATTAGATATTAGTTCAAGCCCCCAGATTCATCTGTGGTATCAATCTAAAATCTAAAATCTCAAATTTAAAATCGATCGGCCTCTGCAAGCTGTTGAGTTACTAACCATGCCCGTACAAGAGTCCAGTACCATTCCCGAGAATTTGCCCGATCCGAAGCTGCTCCCGACCGTCGAGGTAGACGAAATGCTGACTAAGATTAAGCATTCTCACGGTTTTTATTACCAAGTGATGAATCTTGAGGTATGGGCGCTGGTGGAAACCTTGGATGGGCTATTTCCGGGCGCTTGGGGTCAGTTTATGACCAACCGCCAAGTTGCGGTAAAACAGTTTTTGCAGCGCGATCCCAATTGTGCGGTAACTCCCAAGAAGAGCGGGAAAGACGCAGAAACGGTGGGGAGTGAGGAAGATTGATCTATTGACAACTCCCCTGCCTTGCAGCTTGGGGATTCTTGGTTCATCAGGATAGCTCATGCTACTTGCCCTCCCCAAAATTCACTGCGATGTGTCCCACCGCTGTATATCCACGTTGCAAAACCACTTGCGCGGCTGCTACATCTCGATTCGTTTCAAACCCACACTCAGGGCATTTGTGCATCCGTTCAGACAGTTCCTTCTTGCCTGTGTGCGTCTGGCATCTAGGACAAGTTTGACTTGTTCCATTAGGATTGACCTTAGCAAAGTATGCACCCCTCTTGAAACAAACATGATTCAAGAGGTTGAGGAACTGTCCAAACCCTGCATCCAGAGTGTGCTTGCGGAGCATTCCGGCTGACATCGCTTTGAGATTCAAGTCCTCAGCAAACACAGTCTGCGCTTGGTCGCATAGATGATGAGCGGTTTTGAAATGAAAGTCCTTGCGGCTATTCGAGATGTATTCGTGATGATTAGCAATTTGATGTTGGAGTTGACGAAATTTTCTAGAACCCTTTTTCTTGCGCGACCGTTGACGTTGCAGCAATTTCAGCTTGCGTTGTCCATCCACAAAGAATCGAGGTCTATCAATCAACTCACCATCAGACGTTGCTAGAAAATGTTCCAACCCCAAATCAATGCCTAGTCCGTGACCTGATGGTGAAACTTGAGGGACTTCGACATCGCACTGCAACGTGAGCATCGCATAGTAGCCAGATGCGCGTTTCACAACACGAATTTGCTTGACCTCAAAGCCATCAGGAATGGGACGCGACAAGTGCATTTTGACCAAACCAATCTTAGGAAGATTGACCCAATCCTCACCATCGAATCGTTTCACGGATTCTAAATTCAGTTGCGGAAAGACAAACGATCTCATCCTTTTTTTGAATCTAGGGAAACCGTGACCCCGTTCCCACATTGCGACAAACGCTGCTTCGAGTTGACGCAACACTTGCTGCAAGACATGGGTATGAGGCAGCTTCAATTCAGGGATTGATTTCTTTGCCTCGAAGAGTGTTTTGCACTGACGAGCAAAAGTGGGTCGGGGTGCATCATTCGTGATGATGTACTCCTGCTTGATGCTGCATGAATCAACATCGCACTTACGGGAGTTAACCCAATCTTTTCGCTCACGCAATGCAAAGTTGTAGACCTTGCGGCAAATATCAAGCCACTGGTCGAAGGTTTCGCGCTGCGCGTCGGTCGGAATGAGTTTGTACTCGTAGGTTAAATTCAGCATAAAACCATTCTAGCCTTCCTCTGAATAAACGGATATGTATTTATTCAGAATCCTCGATGAAGCTTTTGATTCTGCTTGACTAAGACTTGAAAGCCGTCCAGGAAGGACGGGGCTTGTACCCATTTCTTCGGTCAATCGATTTTAGATTTTAGATTGAAGAATTTTAGATTGAAGCATTGACCCCACGGATAAATTCGGGGGGCAAGTTTCATCGGATACAGGTTTTTTATTTCTCCACGGATGAATCCGGGGGCTTGTATCCTGGATGATTTCGGTCAGTTGTCGGTTGTCAGTTGTCAGTTGTCAGTTGTCATTAGTCAGCAGTCATTAGTCATTAGGAAGAAGGAAGAGGGAAGATTTTTTTAATCTCCCCGTCTCCCCGTCTCCCCGTCTCCCCTTAGAGGTGAATTTTGGCATCAACTTGAGGAAGTCCCATGCTGTAGTTGACAGCGCGGCTGTTGAGGTTGTAGCTGATTTGGCCTTTTTGTAAGAACGATCGCACCAAGTGTTCCAATTCCGAACCGATGCGGCGGAGGTTGTATTCCGTCAAGTCTTCGCCCTCGTAGGAGTCTACGAGTTGGTCAAATTTGGCATATACCTGTTTGACTGACTCGTCGTTCCAGTTGAGTTCGTTATCTGGGTCAATGTCGATCGTCAAAAGGTCGTTGCTGGGTACGAGTTCGTTGTCTTCGAGGATGGCGGTGTATATGCGAATATGGCGGGTGGTGGACTTGAGCTGCATGAGTTCTTATTTGTAAAGATTTTTTCCTGAACCTATTGTAATGGCACAGAGATGCGCGAAGGACTGGGATGACGAGGATTGAACCGCGAAGACGTGTTAGGCTTGCGCCGCGCGTAAGCACTCTTGTCGCGAAGGAAGAGAGAGGGGAAGAGGGGGAAAGGGGGGAAGGGCGATCGTATTTTCATGTTCGCAGTCAGGTTCGTAGTGAGGACTTCAGTCCTTCTATTTTTAAGGACTTCAGTCCTTACTACAAACATTTTAGTTTTGAGACTTACTTAATTCAACACTAAAAACGAAAGCATTCGCAATGTATAATAGTTGAGAATTCGCCTAGGAGGACAAGGTGGAAGGCAAGAAATTTATTCACTCCCTGCAACTGCAAAACTTCCTTTCCTATGGAAGTGAGGGGGAAACAATTGAACTGCAACCATTAAACGTGTTGATCGGTACTAACGCATCGGGCAAGTCTAACTTAATCGAAGCGATGGGAGTGTTGAAGGCAACACCTACAGACTTACCTGCTCCGATCCGTCAAGGCGGAGGCATCAGCGATTTTTTGTGGAAAGGTGAAAAAGGTATTCCTACAGCAAAAATTGAGGCTATTTTAGATTACCCAGAACGAGCGATGCCACTGCGCTATCAGATTAGTTTTACCACATCCGGTCAGAGACTTGAGGTAGTGGACGAAGCTATAGAAGATATGGAACCGCGCTATAGTTCAGAAAGCGAGCCATTTTTTTATTACCGTCATAATAATTGGGGACGCCCAGTTATCAACGTTACAGAGGACAACGAGCAAACAAGAAAGTTGCGGACTCTGCGGCGAGAAGACATCATTCCCGATCAATCAATCTTATCTCAAAGAAAAGATCCAGAACAATATCCAGAGCTATCATATCTGGGTAATACATTTTCCCAAATAGGTTTATATCGTAACTGGCAGACAGGGAGAGATTCAGTATCGAGAAAAGCTCAACAAACTGATTTGCCGGAACATCCACTTTTAGAAGATGGTGGCAACTTAGGACTGGTTTTAAACAACTTACAGTATCAATTAGGAAGCAGGCAGATTATTGAAAAATTAAAACTATTTTACGATGCAGCCGAAGAACTGAGTATCAAGATTTATGGCGGTACTGTCCAGATATTTATCCGCGAAACCGGATTGATTCAGCCAATTCCCGCAACCCGTTTATCAGACGGTACGCTGCGTTATTTATTCTTAATAGCTTTACTCCTAGATCCAACTCCACCGCCACTTATCTGTATTGAAGAACCGGAGATTGGCTTGCATCCCGACATTTTGCCTGCGATTGCTGAAATGCTAATCGAAGCTTCACAGCGCACGCAATTGATTGTGACAACTCATTCCGATGCTTTAGTGTCGGCGCTGAGTCCTGAGTCTGTGTTAATATGCGATCGAGATGATAGAGGAAGTCACCTGAACCGTCTCGATGGCGATCGACTAAAAAAATGGCTTGAGAATTACAGTTTGGGAGACCTCTGGCGGATGGGAGAAATCGGGGGAAACCGATGGTAAAGGAGGTTCGCATTTACATCGAAGGTGGCGGCGATGGCAAGAATACAAAGCAATTGCTCCGACAAGGATTTAGCAGTTTTTTCAAAGAACTGGTGCAGGTTGCCCAAAGCAAGAAAATCAAGTGGCAGATCATTCTCTGCGGTTCTAGGAATCATGCTTTCAGGAATTTTAAGAATGCTTTGGAAGATCACCCAAATGCCTTTGTCATCCTTTTAGTTGACTCAGAAGCACCTGTAAAGCAGTCGCCTTGGGAGCATTTGAAGTCGAGGGATAATTGGGATTCGCCTGGGGTGGATGACACTCATTGCTATCTGATGGTTCAAGCGATGGAAGCTTGGTTGATTGCTGATATTGATACTTTGAAAAGATTTTACGGGCAGGGATTTAAAGAAAATGCGATTCCTAAAAATAGGAATGTAGAGATGATTGAAAAGGATTTGTTAGAACCAAGTATGAAAGCAGCTACCCGCGACACAAAATCGAAAGGCGAATATCAAAAGATACAGCACGCTTCCAAGCTGTTAGAACTGTTGGATGCTGACAAAGTTCGCAAGGCTTCTTCAGAGTGCGATCGTATTTTTAGAATTCTCACCGAACTAATGGAACAAGGCAACTAGAACGACTTGCGCGCCAGGGCCCAGAAACCGGGTTTTTTCGAGATATTTCGTTTCAGCCCGCAGATTCGGCAAAAAACCCGGTTTCTCAGAGTCGCAGTGCTTAAATCCAGTACAGGGGCCAGAAACCGGGTTTTTTCGCGAAAATATGGGTTTGGGGCGACAGATTCGGCAAAAAACCCGGTTTCTTTAGTCGCAATGCGTCACTCCAGAAATATAAGGATTGAAGTTTTTATTACACACATTAATTTATTTGCGAGTTCTCTTGTAAGTTCTGCCGTCTGGCATAATTGCGCCCGTTAGTTTTGCACCTTCCATCTTTGCTCCTGTTAAGTTTGCTCCCGCCAAATTAGCCTCCTTCAGATTAGCTTTCTCTAGGTTTGCCATTGTCAAGTTTGCCCCGCGCAAGTCTGCTGAAGTTAGATCGGCTTCACTCAAATTGACACCACTCAAGCTAGTTCCACATAGATTGAACCACCTTAAGTTTTGCCCGCTCAAGTTGATGCTATCTAGGGTTAATCCGACCAAACTTACCCCAATAAGATTAACACCTCTCAGGTCAAGACCTCTGAGGTTAGCTCTCTTCAAGTTAGCTCCAACAAAGCTTACACCTGTGAGGTTAGCGACCTTCAAGTTAACGTTCGTAAGGTCTACTCCCATAAAACTTACACCTGTCAATTCAACGCCTGTCAGATTAGTAGCACTTAGGCTTGCGTTGTTTAGATTTGATTTGCTTAAATCTGCTCCTGCCAAATTAGCACTATTTAGATTGGCAGAAGTTAGGTTAGCACTATTTAGATTGGTAGCAGTTAGGTTAGCAGCCGCAAAATTTGCCCCTGTTAAGTTTGCTCCACTGAGATTTGCCCCTGTGAGGTTTGCTCCTGTGAAGTTTGCATCGCTTAATATTGCTTGACGGAGATTCGCTTGAATCAGTTTTGCATACTCCAATTTTGCCTTAGTTAGATTCGCACTGCTTAACTTTGCCTCTATCAAATCAGCTTGTTGCAGATTGGTTGAGCTTAAGTTTGACTCTTGCAGGTTAGCTCCAATCAAGTTTGCCTTGACTAGGTTGGCATTACTCAGGTTGGCATTACTCAGGTTTGCTTGACTGAAACTAATGGGAGATTCCAGAATTTTTCCGCTCAAATCCACTCCTGCTAAGTTAACGCCTGTAAAATCTCGTTCTCCGTCTCTACACCGCCGCCAAAATTCCTCAGCAGTCAGTGCCGGTTCCTGACTTTCTTGAACTGAACTATCTACATCCCCATCTACTTCCACATTATCCGCATTCACAGGATTAGCAACAGACTCTCCCGCAGCCACTTCCTGCAATTGCTTATCCACCCGATCGCAAAAACGCCTCAAAACCTCAGCATCATCAACCTTCCCACCAGCATTCGCGCCCTTCTCAACTGCTTTCTCAACATGATACTTGTCCACAAAACTTTGCAATCCAGCATTATATCCTTGTCCTACAGCCTGAAATCTCCATTCACCATTCTTTCTGTACAAACGTCCAAACTCTAAAGCCGTTTCTTGCAAAAAAACCTCTTTTAAATTATACCGAACCAGTTCGCTACCAGTCTTGAGATTGTAAAGCCGGATAAACGAATTTCTGACTTGACTAAAATTTTGATTCTTTGCCTGTCCCTCGTGAATGGTAACAACAAACACAATTTCCTCAACAGCAGCATCGATCAGACTCAAATCCACATAAACCGTCTCGTCATCTCCCTCGATTTGTCCCGTTGTGTTGTCTCCCGAATGCCGCACCGCGCCGTCTGGCGATGTCAAATTGTTGTAAAATACAAAATATTTTTCATCGGGAATTCGACCGTCAGCGCCTAACATGAAAACAGATGCGTCAATGTCGTAGTTTTGTGCTGTCTGGCTGACTTGCCAACCCAGGGCGATCGCAACTTTATTGAAATCAGGAGCTTCCTTAGAAAGATTAAATCTGTCACCCTTCGTTAATTCGATAGTCATCTTCAATAATTACCTGATATTTGAAATTAGCGCTTTAAATATTTTAAGCTATTAGTTAGAGAGGATACAACAATATTGTGTCCCTACCCAGCCTACAATACAGATTATTTATGTTAAACCGGAAACAAATTGCATTTTATCTAGAAGATATTGAAACGCCCACAGGGAGAACCGTTAGTTTAATTATTACCGGACTAATTCTCCTCTCTTCCGCCAGCTTTATCGCTGAAACTTATCCGATTTCCCAATCCGTTAGAATCAAATTACAAACTCTCGACACCGCCCTTTTAGTTGTTTTTGCTGTCGAGTATTTACTGCGACTTTGGTGCGCTGACTATAAAATTAAGTTTATTTTTAGTTTTTTCTCTATCGTCGATTTGCTGGTGATTTTACCATTCTTTTTTGGATTTGTCAATGTCAGTTTTATTCGGATTTTTCGCTGGTTTAGAATTCTTAGACTCATCCGCTTTCTGGAATTGAAAAATTCTGTTTTTCGCATCAGCAGCGAAGATGGAGTGATTTTTTCCAGAATTCTGTTTACTTTGCTGGCGATAATTTTTGTTTATTCTGGTTTGATTTATCAAGTTGAACATCCCGAAAATCCTGAAGGTTTTGGGACTTTTTTGGACGCTGTTTATTTCTCGGTTGTGACGATGACTACGGTGGGATTCGGTGATGTTACTCCGATTTCGGAATCTGGTCGTTTTCTGACTATTTTGATGATTGTGACGGGGATTGCTCTGATTCCTTGGCAATTGGGGGATTTGATCAAGCAGTTAGTTAAAAGTGCTAATCAGGTAGAAACTGTTTGTACGGGTTGCGGTTGGTCTGTACATGATGCTAATGCTAAATTCTGTAAAATATGCGGCACTCAGTTAGATAATGGTAAGAGGTAATTGCGAATGGGGCATTGGGCATTGGGCATTGGGCATTGGGCATTGGGCATTGGGCATTGGGCATTGGGCATTGGGCATTGGTTATTAGAACCAACCAATAACTAATAACTCATAACCAATAACCAATAACCAATAACCAATAACTAATAACTAATAACTAATAACTAATAACTTCTTTAAGCTAAGGGTAACAAGATTTCAAATTCGGTACCGGTGCCTAATTGCGATCGCATTCTGAAGGCGCCGCCGTGTTTGCCGGTCACTATTTGATAGCTAACGGCTAAGCTCGTTTCTTTGAGGGCGCGTTTTTCGGTAGAGAATGATTCTAAGATTTTATTGTACTTGTTAGGTGACATTCCTGGGCCGTTATCTGCTATGCGAATCGAAACCCAGCGAACGTGTAATTTATCCAAATCACTCGCAGGTTCGGGACAGCAGACTTGAGTTGTGATTTCAATTTGAGGCTGGCGCTCGAAGTCTTTTATTACTCCACCTTTGAACTCTTTCGCCAATTCTTGACCGACTGCTTCGTTAATTAATGTATTAATAGAATTGGTCAAGATATTCATAAATACTTGGTTTAGCTGTCCTGCATAGCACTGAACTGGCGGCAGGTATCCGTAGTTTTTGACTACTCTGATTTCCCTGGTCAAACGACTTTTGAGCAGCAAAAGTATGCTATCTATGTTGGCGTGCAAGTCGGCTGGTTTGGGATAAACATCGTCGATGTGGCAAAAGTTTTGCAAACTGCTTGCTAATTTCCTCAAACGTTCGGCTCCGGCTTTGATGCTGGTAACTGTTCGGAGGAAATCGTTTTGCAAAAAGTCATAGTCTATATCTTCTTTTAGCTGTGCTATTTCTGGCGGGGGATTGGTACAGTGCGCGTCGTAAACTGAGAGCAACTGCATTAAGTTTTTGCTGTATTCGCTGATGTAGGTTAAATTGCCCCAAATGAAGCCTACCGGATCTAAAATTTCGTGGGCTACTCCGGTGACTAAACGACCTAAGCTGGCCATTTTTTCGCTTTGAATCATTTGAGTTTGGGCTCTTTCGTAGCGGACTTGAGTTTCTATGCCACGAATTTGCCAGTAGGCGATGTTTAGTGCGTGAGGATCTAAGAGCCGGTAAGATTGGGAGTCGATTTGGACTACGATTGGTTCTGACTGCAATTCGGGCGATCGACGCAGAGCTTGTTGAGCCGCTGCCAAAATGGTTGTACTCTCTGCAAGCAATAATATTTCGACGCGAGCGTAACTGTAGAGAACCTTCAGCGGTAAGTGCAAAAATAGCTCGGGGCCTTGGGGTTTGAGCAAATATTCCAGCAGTTGTCTGCGGGATATCATCCCGACCAATTTTCCTGCTTCTATCAATACGGCTCCCGGGATTGGGCGATTCTGTTCAAAGATTTCGGCAACTACTACGGCCAAGCAGCTCGATTTAACCTGAAATTGATACAGGGGCAAATCTTGGAGGGTAGACTCTAGGGAAAGATCTTGATGGCTGCCTTCGGAGAGTGAAGGGCCGAGGAGTTTGGGACTTAATGTATTTGCCACTGAAACTTTTAGTTGCCGAAACACGCTCTTAAAGCAAAATGAGGACTTAACTACTAAGCTAGCCGATCGCGCTTAACTTGGATGGCCGAACCTGAAGGCTGTTCTTGAGTTAATCATGTTTTGCCAACGATCGGCAGGAGTATTTCAAATTCGGTGTGCTGGCCGGGCTGCGATCGCAATTTTAGTTTGCCGCCGTGCTTTTCTGTGATGATTTGATGGCTGATTGCCAGCCCCATACCGCTGCCTTTGCCTGCTGGTTTAGTGGTAAAAAATGTGTCAAATATGTGCTGCTGATTTTCTGGGGTAACGCCGGGCCCGTTATCGGCGATCCCAATGGCGGCCCACTTGCCCTCTGCGGTTTCTACCACTTTAGTCGTAATTTGGATTTGGGGCTGCCAGTTATCCGCGCACTCTGTATCTAGTTCGCGATCGGCTGCATACTCTGTCACGGCGTCTAGAGCGTTAACTAACAAATTCAAAAACACCTGACTCAATTGACCCGAGTAACCGTTAACTAGCGGCAGTTCGCCGTATTTTCTTACCACTTCTATGCCATTTTTAAAGCGATTTTTCAGAATTAACATTGTAATCTCCACGCATTCGTGAATGTCTATTTCTACTGGCTTTGTCTCATCCATGTGAGAGAAGTGGTGCAAACCGTTGACTATTTTTAGTAATTGTGAGGCTCCCCACTTCATGCCTTCTAAGGTGACTGGCAAATCTTCTTGTAAAAAATCAAATTCTATTTCTTCTTTGAGGGCATCAATTCGGGGACACGGTTCCGGATATTCTGCTTCATAAACCGAGATTAGCTGAAGCAAGTTTTCAAAATAGGACAGCAGAAAAGTAAAATTTCCCCAAATACAGTTGAGCGGATTTCTAATTTCGTGGGCTACACCTGCTACAATCCTCCCCAGACTCGCCATCTTTTCGGTTTGGATAAGTTTGGCTTGGGTTTGTTCGTGGAGCAATTTATTTGTCAATTGATGAATTATTGATTGAGCAACCATTAATTGGTGTACGTCTAACAGTCTGTAGGTCTGGGGTGCCACTTCGACTACTACAGGTTCGTAAACTAATTCTACTGATCTGTAAAGCGATTCCTGGGCGGCTTCTACTATTAATTTACTGCTAGGAAGCACCAGTAGCTCTTGCCTGGAAAATCTGTACAATACCTCTATCGGTCGCTTGAAAAACATTTCTAACCCGTAGCGACGGTTAACTTTTTCAAAAAATTGACGCCTGGATATGATGCCGACAAAAGTACCCATATTTGTCAACATGACACCTGGAAGCATGGAATTTTCTTCAAAAGCCTGGGCTACTTCTTTTGCCTGTTGAGTTAATTCTATTTGGCAGTTGTAGAGAGGCAAGTCGAGGAGAGTTGATTCTAAGGAGATGTTCCAAGTACAAATTGCAGGTATGTGTAACACTGATAACTCCGAGCTAATCTGATGCACAGCCAACATAGATGAAACTCCTGTTAAATTTTGTATGATGGATAACTTTAGTTGCTATTTATTGGTAACTGGTAATTGGTGGTGGGTAATTATTAATTTAAAAAATTACAGCAGCACCGGATGGGAAAACTCGATCGCCCTGGCATTGTCTGCTAAAGATTTGGTTTCTGAATCAATGTTAAACGATCGAAGCTTTTGTGGAACTTACGGAGCTTTGTTATTAACTTTTTACCATGATATACCATGCGATCGCCTGTTTTCGGAAATCTTAAAAAATCATTAAGGCACTTTGGTTATGCGTTATACCATTTTTGGGTGATGGTAGGGAATTGGAGAGCAGCGATAGCGGGCAATTGGTGAATATATGGGCATGGATCGAGGGATCTAGGGGGCGGATGGCGATCGTCCAATCCGCGCCCTAAGGGCAAAGGTAAAATCGGAATCAGCCAGAAGCAAGAAGCAATCAAATGCAAGGGTTTCAGGAATTAAGAAAGTCCTAACCGTCGGGCGTTGCTGCCCTACCACTCTAAATAAATGCAACTTTAGGGAACTTCCCAACTCCGATTACCGTCTTACTACCGTT
This sequence comes from Microcoleus sp. PH2017_24_DOB_U_A, assembly GCF_020738205.1. Taxonomy (NCBI): domain Bacteria; kingdom Bacillati; phylum Cyanobacteriota; class Cyanophyceae; order Oscillatoriales; family Microcoleaceae; genus Microcoleus; species Microcoleus sp. PH2017_24_DOB_U_A. The sequence continues at coordinate 98,775 of NZ_JAEQCT010000045.1, read as the reverse complement.
TATTTTTTGCAATTTACAATCTGCAATCTGCAATCTGCAATCTGCAATCTAAAATCTAAAATCTAAAATCTAAAATCCTCTCAGGGTTCCACCTCGGGCCAGAGGCGTTCTAGCTGATAGCGCCAAGCGCCGAGAGTCTGTTCGCGAGACTCTCGCCCGAGTTCCATTTCGCCCATCAATCCCTCTGCGTAAAAACGATCTAAAGTCTGAAGGGTGGTTTCTATGGATTGTCCCTGCATCTTGGCTGCTTTGATGATTTGACGGATGCGGCTTTCGATTAAACCGCCGAAAAAGTCGGACAAACCTTGTTCTTGCAAAGCTAGCAGTCTGGTGATGGCGGCCGAGAAATCGGCGGCGGCGAGTGTAGCGCAACTGTGCTGAAACACTCCCCACAAAACGTTTTGATGTATGGCGTAGCGAGTTTCGAGGGTGGTGTCAAAGTTAGCTTCTAGCAGTTTCTCGAAAAACGGTTGAGCTTCTTGGGCATCGGCGATGGGTAGCAAAATCCGCAACCAACTTCCGTCTTCTGAAAGCAGGACTAAAAGCCGAAATTTAGGGGTTTGGACTTGCCAAGAAGTGGCAGCAGGCGTCTCAACATTTTCGCCAAATAAGTCTTTAAGGGTATTACTAATTTCTTCGGGAGTCATGGTAATTTTAGATTTTAGCTTTGAGATTGTAGGCTGGGGAGTTCTTTTTAAAGTTTTTGATGTTTACCACATACTTCAAGTATGGCTTAGTATCAAGTGAATCTAAAATCTAAAATCTAAAATCTAAAATCTGTTTACGGCAGCCAGCGGGGGTGATAGCCGGCAAAGGGAAGTTCTTCTGGCTGTACTTTTGCGGGAGAGTTGTCTGCGGGTATTTCTAATAAGGGTAGCAGCCAGAGGCGACTGGTGGCGATCGACTGTCCGCTATCGTTGCGGGGAGTGTCTGCTGCTGTGGGTTTTGTTGTTGTGACTGATTGGTCGAAAATTAATGCCAGCCCGTCGGGAGATAAACTGATTTGGGTATCTAGTTGGTTTGGCAAAACCAGCAGCGGTTTGATGGTTCCTACCAAACGAGTGCCCTCTTTTTTGAGGTCGATGGCGGCGATGAAAGGCTGTTCTTTGTAGCTTGCGGTTTTGAGGCGTTCGGCTAGCAAGCAGTAGAGACGCTGGAATTGGTTGTCTTTGTCTTTGCGCGGATCGAAATAAACGGCGATGATGCTACCGGGAATCCGCAGTATTTCTTGTTCTGCGCCTTGGTTGTCTAAAATAAAGAGCGATCGAGTGTAGTCGCTGTTGTATTTAACGTAGGCGGCGGCGGAGTTGTCGCGGGCCATCCCCAATACTTGTTCGTATTTCGGCAAAAATTCTACTGGATCTGCTTCTGGTTTGAGGGGGACGATCGCTAATCCTTGTTTTTGAGATATTACCATCGATTTGCTGTCGGGGCGAATCATAAAATCTCCGCCTTGTTGGTTCTCCAAGGGTTTGGGCGCGACTTTTTCTTCCAAAATCCAAGGACTGAAATCGCCGGGATTGCGGCGGTTGACGCGCTGGATAATGATGATTTTTCCGTCGGCTGAGAGGTCGAATTTGAGCTGCTGGTTGTGCTGGTTGGGCTTGGGATCCGGGGGATTGTGGATTGAGGCCGGTGGTGACTGTAAATAGTTCTTGATTTAGGGTGCCGCCTGTGCGGGCGATCGATCGATCTGTGGCGGAGAATAAAATGCGATCGCCCTCGGGATACGGTTTAAAATCGGTGACAACTAAATCTTTGGGAGTCAGCGGTATCGGTTTCGAGTTGCTGCTGCTGAGATTGACTAGCATTAATCTGCTTTCTGTTTCGCCTTGAACGCCGATGTAAACAAAAGCTCGATCGCGGCTGCGGAAGGAACTGCTAAACGGTTGAATTGGCGTTCCTTTGTTTTGGTTGTTTTCTCCAAAATACTTGTCGGTGGCGCCGGCGAGTTTTAAGGTGTAGGTAACACCGTAGGGTGCTGGATCTTTGAGGGTGTAGGCCATGCGCCTGCCGGCCCAACTGAATTTACCTGGGAGGGGCGGTTCTAGTTTTAAGTTTTCCTCGACGGTGGAGTGGTTCATCGGCCGAAAGAAGTTGAGAATAAAGCCGGTATCTGCGGCGCCGATTTGTTTGTTCTCCCAAGTAAAATCTCGCACTCTGGGCGCTGTGCGATCGCCACTCAGCAGCAGCAGTCCCATTAAGACGCTCAGCAGTAGGATGAGGAAAATCGCTACCTGGTCGATCGGCTGTTTGAATTGCCCAATAGCGAAGGATGAAGGATTAATTTTTTTGTTAAAAATACTCACAAATGTTTCTCTCCTTTTCCTGCTGTAAAATTAACCGCCCATTTTTTCTATTTCATTCAGGCCAGGACGCGCTTCCAACTCTTAGAAAGCTATTTTTTTCACCAACAGTAATGGCTGCTACTTCTTTTTGGTTAGAAAAAACTCATTTTTGAAAGTTGTGGTGTGTCTTGGACTGAATAAAATAGACCTATGAAAAATCTACCTATATTTAAATATGTCATGAGTTCGTACCAGATCCTCGGGTGATATTTTATCGATAGGTAGTCCGCCACCCAGAGACTTTCTCACCAAAAGTATGATTGCTAGTGTCCCTAAAAACATTGCTGTCAACTTCATGTCCTCCCAAAAACAAGTTAGCCCTTCTTTCCTAAGACCGTAGGTAACTACTAAATAAGTAGGAATGTCACCGACAGCTACAGCAATCACAGCACCTAAATTACCCATAAAATGATATCCTACTGGGATGCCGATAGCGATACTCAAGAAAGTTGCCAGATTGCCCATAGCTGCGTACTGAGATTTTCCGATAGCTAACAAACAAGAACCCATCAAATTGTGGATAGTCGTGTGCCAAATACCTAAAGCCAAGATTGGCATCATCCAAGATGCTGCCATATACTCTTTCCTGTACAGTGTTAAAATTATCTGATCTCCAAAGCTCACAAAAATTGCTAAGCCTAGGGCTAAAGGGATCAGAATCAAGTTGCGGTTTTTGAGGATTTTGGCGCGCAATTCCTCGCGAGGTAAGTCTGCTAGCATCGAAATCGAGGGAAAAATTACCCTACCTGCGAGGGCGATCATTACTTGACGGGGCATATCGCCGAGGGTAAAAGCAATGCCGTAAATGCCCAACATTGTTAAACTAAATATTTTTCCGAGAACTAGGCGATCGGCTTGAGAACACAGAAAATATAAAATTGTAGACAAAAATATCCATTTTCCATACGAAAATATTTCTTTAACTGCCTCTCGCTCCCAAGCAAAGCGGTTTTTATGACCGCGAATCAAAAAATGGCTCCATACTAATTCCACTACAGAGCCTACGAAACCCCCTGCGAGGATAGCCCAGATACTGCGATCGAACCATGCCCAAACAATCATGACTGTAGTAGAAATGACCTGTATGGCCAATTCAAACATTACTACGTTCTTAACTGTCATTTTGCGTTCGAGAATGGATACGGAAGTAGATTTAAATCCTCCTATGAGAGTAGTTAGACTTATGACCGGAATCAACCACAGGAGACGGGGTTCTCCATAAAAAGTAGCGACTGGCCAGGTGATTAAAATTAAACAAAACCAAATAAAAACACTGCGAATAACTTGCATTGTCCAAGCGGTGTTGAGAAATTCTGGTTCTTCTCCACGCTTGTTTTGGATGATACTTGGGCCAAGACCTATGTCTGTAAATAGGTGGACACCTGTGATAAAAACGTAGGCTAGACCCATTAGACCAAATAGTTCTGGTAACAGCAGGCGCGTCAGGATTAGGTTGCTGCCGAATCGGATAATTTGACTGCTTCCATAGCTGGCGATCGTCCAGAAAGCACCTTTAAGCGCTAATTTTTTTTCAGATGACATATTCAGATGACATATAGGGAGAACTTATTTTCTAATTACGAGTCTAGTTGCTGAATTTCCTGTTGGCAACTGCTACAGGATGTTGCTGCTACTTTTATAGCTGACTTTACTTGATGTTAATTGTCCTACGGAGGACGGGCTCTTCTGGCCCATGCCACAATCTCAAATACAACAGATTTCAAGTCGCGAGATTAAAGTTGCCCACTGGCGGGATGCCCATCTCGCGATCGCCAAGGTAAAATTTAATCTCCAACTTGCTGGCTGTCTAATAATCATAAGGGTTTTTAGGCTCGGGAATCGATCGGAGGGAGGATGCTTGAATAATTAATTTGCGCTTGCCTTGCAGTTCTTCTACGATCGTCTCTCCTTCTATTTCTAGCCAACTGTCTGGGGCGAAGGCGGTGCGACTTTGACCGATCGGTAATTTTACCGGCAACCCGATCGGATAGGCGTCCGCCGCGCAGCAGGTAATGATAAAACGCCCGATCCACATATATTGTTCTGCTACCTTGGGCGGGTGAATCACAAATCCTTGAACCTTGACTTTTTGACCTCTATATGTATCGGGTTCGGGATTGAAATTTAACAGCCGCACCCATTCGATGAGCGATCGCCTTTCGGGTTTTGTAGTATTGCGAAATTCTTGGGGTTGCAGTCTGGTGATGGGCAGGGATTCGGTGAGGCCTCGTTCGAGTGCTGTCTGGCTGGTAAATGTGCGTGGCGTTACTGCTAAACCGATCAATGCGACGCTCAACATTAAGGTGCTGCCGATACTGGGGGGAAATAAAGTAATGTGTTCAACTTCTGTACTTCTGAGAGATTTATTTGCTGGCGATGTCCGGGATTGCTTTTTGGCGCGATCGACCTTTAAGAGTTCCCAAGTTTTTAACCCGCCAATAATCATTAAGCCGATTCCTCCCGCTACAGTCAACCCAAAGTAATTCGGGTGAATGAGAATGCTTAATTTCCCGGTGATCCAATATTTGAGGAGTAATATTCCCCACGCTAAGATAGCTAGGGCGTCCAGCCAGGGGCTAATTTTCTTGAAATTCATTTTTTAAGAGTCATTAGTCATTGGTCATTAGTCATTAGTCATTGGTCATTAGTCATTGGTCATTAGTCATTGGTTATTGGTCATTGTTTATTGGTCATTGGGAATCTCTAGTTATTTTTCCGTCTAGGCTCATTTATTAACCTAGATACAAATTGACAGCGAGGGTCATTAAAAATGTTAACTGAGCTGCCAAGACCATTAAGTAAATTACAGAGCGACCTTTAAAAATAGATAGCATTAAACCGATGCCTTTGAGGTCAATCATCGGGCCGAAAATGAGAAATGCTAACAGCGAACCGCTGGTAAATGTGGAAGCAAAAGAAAGGGCAAAAAAAGCATCTACTGTAGAACAAATCGATACGACTGCCCCTAATAGCAGCATCGCCAGAATCGAAGAAACAGGGCCTTGGCCGAGGTTGAGAATTAGTTCGCGGGGTGCGCCAACTTGAATGATGGCGGCGATCGCACTTCCGACAACCAACACTCCTCCCAATTCCCGCAACTCCTGTACCATAGTATCTAAAAGCAGGCGCAGACGCTCTTTAGAAACGCGGTGGAACATCGAGGAACGTTTCGAGGTTTTGTCAGTTTTGCCTGTTTTTAAGGGCTGTCGCTGGTCTTGTAGCAAAGATTCGATCGGCACTGCACCGCCCTGACCTAGCATAAAAGTTCCCGACTGCAACAGTAGCGGAGTGTCGGCTGGGGCGAGTTCTGTTTCGGACAACTCTGGTTTTGGGAGAGGAATCGCGCGGGCTACAGAAGGGTGTAACAGAGGTCGCAAATCTGTTTGGACGCTGAACACCCAGCCGATAATTGTGGCTATCAAGAGAGAAAAGACTACCCGCAAAACTACAATTTCGGGCTGATCGCGAAATGCCGTCCAAGTCGCCCAAATTACCACGGGATTGATGGTGGGGGCCGCGAGTAAAAAGCCGATCGCGGCTGGTGCGGGAACTCCCTGCATTAGCAACCTGCGGGCTACGGGGACGTTACCGCACTCGCACACCGGAAACAAAAAGCCGATCGAACTACCCATCAAAGCCGCCAGCAGCGGGTTTCGCGGGATGCGGGATACGAGTTTGCGTTCGTCTACAAAACCCAGCAGCAAACCTGAGAATAAAACTCCCAGCAGCAGAAAAGGTATTGCTTCTACTAACAAGCTGAGAAACAGGGTAAAAGCATTGTTTAACTGATTCGTTAGGACTGGTTGCATCGATCGCCTACTGGTAAATTGCTATCTCGTTACACGTATTTGGCTGAGCCCCTGTAGATCATACCTTCTTCACAGCGCTAAGTTAAGATTCAGTTAAAACTTTTTTGCGATCGTCCTCAATCTTATAGCAATCATTAGAATTTCCAGATTCTGGTAAGGACACGGCAGTGCCGTTTCCCTACAGATGCTCGCCTACAATCTCTATGTTCCCATATTTAATTAATTATTTTTCAGCCCTCTCAGGTTATTGTTAACAATAGGTTAAGACTATAACTCAAGGTTAATTAAGAGTTAAATACTCGAACAAAGCGTTAATACCCCTCAAGCCAATATAAAATAAAGTCAGGCATAATTGCCAGGGCGCATCTATCTCGGTCATACTCGAACTTGCCTAATACTGGAAGTGGTAAAATCTCATTTACCACCGTAAGTTTTTTGTGTAATTTAAAATTCCGTTTCCCAGGAGAATGTCGGCCAAAGCACTCAGCTACTCATCGACTGAGCTTTGGTGGCTAAATATCTGTTGGCAAATATAACCCCAAAAAAGCGTGCTGATGAATTTATGTTAAATACCTCCTGCATAGAAAGACCAGTCCAACCGCTCTCCCAGGCTGACTTAGGAGAACTTTCTTTAGATTCTACTCTCGTGGAATTGTCGCTTTACGCTTTTAACGTAGAAGCTACGGATTTGGGAATGCAAATTTCCCAGATGTTAGAAGCCAATCCGCTGTTACCGGGAGTCATTTTAACCGATCGAGGTGAATTTGCGGGGATGATTTCCAGGCGGAGATTTTTAGAATTTCTCAGCCGTCCTTTTGGGCGAGAATTATTTTTAAAGCGACCTGTGAGGGCTTTGTACCGCTTTGCCCAAACTGAGACTTTAATTTTCCCCAGCAATACTTTAATCGTGGATGCAGCCCGGAAGTCGCTGCTGCGATCGAAAGAACTGCTTTATGAACCAATTGTCGTTCAAGTGTCGCCTCAAAATTATAGTTTGGTAGACGTACACGAACTGCTAGTAGCCCAATCTAATATTCACGAACTAGCAACAAAATTACTGAGACAGCAAACTCAATCTCAACTAATTCAAACCGAAAAACTAGCCAGTTTGGGGCAGATGGTTGCTGGAGTTGCCCACGAAATTAGAAACCCCGTCACCTGCATCAGCGGAAATCTCGGTTTTTTGTCAAACTACTCAAAAGACATCTTGCAATTGCTGACTGCTTACGAACAAATTGTCGGCCCTAGCGCACAAATTGACGAACTCAAAGAAGACATAGAATTTGATTTCTTACAAGAAGATTGGGCGGAAATTCTCAAAAGTATGAAGGTTTCATCCGAGAGACTGACGGAACTTGTCACCAGCCTGCACACCTTCTCTCACATGGACGAAACCCACTTGAAAGAATCTAATATCCACGAGTGTATTGACAGTACGCTACTAATTATGAAAAACCGTCTCAAGTACGGGTTTAAAGTAGTTAAAAGCTATGGAAATTTGCCTTTGGTGAAGTGTTATTCTGGTCAGTTAAGCCAGGTATTTATGAATATTGTCAGCAATGCGATGGACGCCTTGGAAGAGCTAAAAGGAACCAAAGGTTTTGTACCTGCGATTACTATTCAAACTGAGGTAATAAACAGTGCTGACGGAGACTGCGTAAGTTCAGAATTAATGCAAAATTATGTTTTGGGCGATGGCGTCCCGCCCCGCAAGCTACGACAAAATGCAAAATTGCGATCGTCCGCCAGCCAAAATGGAGACTTCAGCCCAGAAGCAGCGGGAAAAAATCCCAATAATGCTTGGATAGCAATCAGAATTGCCGATAACGGGCCGGGAATTGCGCCCGAAATTCAGCGGCGGATTTTTGAGACATTTTTCACTACTAAACCAGCGGGGAAAGGTACTGGTTTGGGTTTGGCAATTACTCATCAAATTGTTACGGAGAAGCATAAAGGTAAGTTGAACTTGCATTCAACGCCCGGTACTGGTACGGAATTTGAGATATTGTTGCCATTAATTTGAAGGCAGTTGAGGATGAAGAATACCCGGCGGTTGAAACCGCGTCTATACAACCAAAACCCGCCTCCGCGGGTTGAAGAACGAGTTGTTAAAATTACGTTTTATTCTTCAGTCCGCGGAGGCGGACATCGTTTGTGTAGACGCGGTTTCCAACCGCCGGATCCTATCTTCTTCCAGCAATTAAGGTCGAAGCTGAACAGGCATTACTAAGAATGTGGCATTGACTCCGCCCAAAGGCTGAAAAATTACAGGGGCAAGAGCACCGTTTAATTGCAGTTGAATTTCGGGAGATTGAGCCGTTTTCAAAATGTCAACTAAGTATTTCACGTTGAAAGCAATATCTATGCTTTCTCCCGAAATCTGTGCCGCCATTGACTCTTTACCGCAGCCGACATCTTTGGCGTCTACTGACAAAGTAATTTCCTGATTTTCCTCGTCGATGCTACATTTGAGGATATTATTTTTTTGATCTGCAAAAACAGCAATTCTTTCGACTGCGGCTAAGAGCGATCGCCGCTCAAGAGTAATTTGCCGCTCAAAAGAGGGCGGAATCAACTGTCGGTAGGCGGGATATTGCCCTTCCAAGGTGCGGGTTGTCAGGCGCTGCTCGGCCCATTCAAACACTACTTGACCGTGTTCAAAATGTAGGGTGACTGGTTCAGTCCACTGTCGCATCACCAGCATTCTTTCTACTTCCCGCAATGCTTTAGCGGGTACAGTCACCTCAAATTCTTCTTCGGTTTCTTCACCTTCTGCTTTTTCGTTGGCAGTTTGAACTACTGCCAATCTGTGGCCGTCTGTAGCTGCAAATTCTAGGCAATCTTTCAGTACCTTTAAATGCACGCCTGCCAGTACCTGTTTTGCTTCGTCGGGGCTAGTAGCAAATAAAGTTCCTTTGAGTCCTTCTATCAAGGCTTCGGGCGGCAATTTCAGGATTGTTCCTGCTTCGATTGCCGGCAATTCTGGGAATTCTTCGGGGCCCATGCCTCTGACTTGATAGCTGCCAGAACTGCAAGTGAGACAAGCGACGGTATCTCCGGCTTCGTCTTCTAAAGTAATCTCTCCATTTGGGAGTCTGGAAACTATATCGTTGAGCAATTTCGCGGGTATGGTAAAACTACCGCCGCCAGTCACTTCTGCTGCAAAGCTGGTGCGAATACCCAAACTGAGATCGAAAGCTGTTAAGCTAACCCGCTGATTTTCCTCATCCGCTACTAAGAGCACGTTGGCTAGTACGGGATGTGTCGGGCGGGAGGGAACGGCCCGACTTACCAACGAGAGGTTGGCGTTGAGGTCACTTTGGGTGCAAACCAATTTCATGAGATGAAGGTTAATTAACCGGATTTGAGATAGAAACAAATCGTATCACAGAAAGTCGGTGGCTCGGTTTTTCTGTGTGTAGGTGTGCACACAGCACCAGATTCATTTTTAATTTGTTGAATTATTTTTCTGGGGTTCGCTCTGTGTAAACTGTGGAAAACAAAATTAAATGCTTGTCTGAAAAGGCTTGTAGTTGCTTTTTGCCTGTGGAAAACTTGTGGAAAAGCTGGAAAAAGTCGATCGCCCGCCCCTCGATCCTCAAAAACTTTTTTCAGCCAGAGAGTTAAGGATCTTTAGGGTGTCGATGATATCGAAGAATGTCCAGGTTAAAAGCATCCGTGATATTTTCCACAAACTTACGGTGATTTGTCCACAGGTTTTTCCACAGCTAATCTCAAATCCGATGCCACCGGATTTGAGATTACCCACAGTCAGGACACGACGGTGTACCGTTTTCCTACAATTGGCGATCGTTACATTCGAGCAAGACAAGCTGAAGTGCATTTAAATTGTATAGTCAAGTTTAAAAAAAGTTCTGTGGGGTGGGCCAGAAAGCCCGCCCGAAAAATACAATTTAGACGCGAAACAGCTTATTCAGCCGAGATATATTTGAAATTGAAGCAACGCCTGATATTACAGTCGCCAAACCTCGATATCATAGAATCCGTTTAACAAAAAAGTCGCCTCCCTACTTAAGCATCCAGCTAATTCTAGTGAGGACATCATTGTTTACCGTCAAAGCCTCAAACCCTTAAGTATATTGAATGCTTGATGAATATCAGATTCTGTAACTGCGCCATATCCAAGCACCAAATAACAATTTGCCTCTTTTGCATCAGGCTCAAAGTAAGCTGCCCCTGACCACAAACCCACTCCTCGTTCTGCTGCGAGATCCACAATCTCGTCTGCGGGCTGATTAGGTGGAAGCTTAATCCAAAACTGCATACCACCACCAGGGAGTTGCCAACTCCACTCTGGAAACAACTCTCGTAAATACAGCGGTTATCAGAAAGATTCGCGGACGTTGTTGGGCTTGGGCCCTCTTGGTTTAAACGGTTATGTAAGCTGTCAGTTATACCTCATCTTTTTGAGAAAGGCTATACGTAGCGATCGAGTCTCGTTCTCGAACTTTCAACGAAACTTTTAGGACTAAGGGTAAGCATCCTATGGATAGTAACCACTAGAGGGTTTGCCCATACAAAGCACCATATATTTGGGCGTTGTGTTGATACTAGGATTGGTATCGCTAGATTTTTAGTATCCTTTTTCGTTAGAAATCATACAAGACGAAATATTCCAGCAATGGTACACTCAAAATATCTTTAATTGGAGCATTAGTTAGCTCCAATGACGCCACATCATATATAGTAGTAAATGTTTGTTACTAATGAAACGGAGTTGATTAGGAATTGTAAATATTTATTGCCTGTAACGTTGTTTCCCTTAATGTCAAGGAACTTTTTCATGATGACAGTGAACAAGCTAGGTGCATCTATCTTTCAGGAAAACTACAAAAGCCCTTTGGGCCGATGGAATGAATCAAGTTGGATACGGAACAAACCTCTTCGGGAAGGTAACATTGAAGGTTCACCCTTTTCTCCAGATCTCGTCCCGTTAGCCGATCATCCTGCCATTGCGTCAGATTCAACTCATCGGGTAACGGTTCTAGCTTATCGACTCCTTGCTCATTTACAATTCACAACTTTGTTGGAATTGAGTCATGTCAATCCTGTTTGCAGCAGTCTGGCTCAAGGAAATGCACCCATTTTTTTAAGCACGCTTCAGCGCAATGATGCTCTGCGAATTTATTGCGATGAAGGAGGACACGCTCTCTTTGTTGAATTATTTTCAACTCAGGTGGAGGAGGCATTCGGACTCGATCGATCGGTTATTGGTCGTCCACACTTCGATCGCATCATCGAGAAAATTATTGCTGAACATCAAACTCGGCTGTCGCCCCATCTCATTCAACTGTTTTTTGTCACAATCTCAGAAACTCTGGTGACAAAGGTTCTTAACAATGTTCCCCACGATGCTCAAGTCTCTCCTATTGTCCGTGCGGTTATCGGCGATCATGCGGCTGACGAAGCGTTGCACAGCGTTTATTTTCGTGGCTTGTTCCCCATCCTTTGGCAAAGCCTTGGATCCTATGAGCAAGAGGAAATGGGACAATTACTGCCACAACTGGTATGGGCATTTCTGGGCCCCGATCGCCAACTCGAATACAGTATTCTGAGGCGCTTAGGCTTTAATGCAAAGGATTCGGAAGGAATTCTAGAAGAGGTTTACGTACCCAGCCAAATTGCTAAATTTGTTCGACAAGCTGCCAATCCAACCTTAAAAATGTTTGCAGCCGCTGGAGTGTTGGACGATCGTACAATTGAGCAAGTTTTCGCAGATTACGAATTGATTTAAGGGTGACTACTTTGAAACACGCCACTGTCATTAGACATATTGCCTTTGAGGATCTGGGAAGTTTAGCTGAAGCATTGAATCAGCAAAACTACACAGTCAGATATTTAGAAGCTGGATCGGATGATTTGACTCAGATCGATCGCAACACAAGTCTGCTGATAATTCTTGGAGGCCCAATTGGAGCTTACGATGAGCAGGATTATCCGTTTCTAATTGATGAGTTACGTCTATTAGAATATCGTCTTGCTAACGATTTGCCTACGCTAGGGATTTGTTTGGGGGCACAGTTGATGGCTCGTGCTTTAGGAGCGAAAGTTTATCCTGGATTGCAAAAAGAGATTGGATGGTCTCCTCTAAACCTGAGTCTAGCAGGTCAGCAAACACCACTTGCTCACTTAGCAGGAGATAAAACAGCCGTTCTTCATTGGCATGGAGATACCTTCGATCTGCCTACTGATAGCACTCATTTAGCGGCTAGTGCGATTTATCAAAACCAAGCTTTTTCATGGAAAAAAGGAGGATTGGCGTTGCAGTTTCATCCAGAAGTCACAGCTCAAGGATTAGAACGGTGGTTCATTGGTCATGCGTGTGAAATTGGAGCAACGCCTGATATCACAGTCGCTAAACTTCGAGAGGATACAATTCGTTATGCTGGACATTTATCAGTTCAAGCAGCGAAGTTCTGGGAAGATTGGTTAGCGTCTTTACCGCAGGCTTTCAACAGTTGACAGTTGACAGTTGACAGTTGACAGTTTGAGAGTATATGTAGGGTGTGTCGCCCTAAACAATCTCTAAAAAAGAGTGAAAATCGGTGGGGCGACGCACCTTACACATTGGGTGAACGAAACAACCCTCCGTTTCACATCGCCCAACAATTTTATTGTTGCAACATTTTTTCACGCATGATATTACAAGGGCGAAGCATTTCGGTAGACAATTTATTAGTGATAACCAGAGATTGACTACCGAAATGCTTCGCCCCTACGAATATATTTGCACTCATTGAGATGCACCCGTCCGAATCCCTGTCATGGCTTCCTTCTTTCTTCTTCTTAACTTTTGCGGCTGACAGCGTTAATTCGATCGCTCAATTGACGCAAAGTTTGGGCTAAAGTCGGATCGGTATTCCGCAACTGAGCAATTTTGTCGCAACTATAAAGCACTGTCGTGTGATCCTTGCCGCCGAAAACTTCGCCAACCTTCGGCAAACTCAAATCGGTATGCTGCCGAATTAAATACATCCCGATTTGACGGGCAAAGCTAATTTCTCGCCTGCGGGAAACACCCTTCAAGTCTTCCACAGAAACATCAAACACCTCAGCCACAACTGCAATGACTGCATCGGGTGTCGCCTCTACGGTTTCAGTTTGCGGGTTCAAAATCGGGGTGATATTCTCCACAGTCATCGGCAAACCGGTAATAGAAAGATATGCTACGGCTCGAATTAAAGCACCTTCTAATTCCCGAACGTTGGAAGTGTAACTAGAAGCAATGTATTCTATGACATCTCGCGGCAGCCTCATGTTTTCATACTCGGCTTTTTTCTGCAAAATTGCCATGCGTGTTTCCAAGTCTGGCAATTGAATATCGGCAATTAATCCCATCGAAAATCTGGAACACAAGCGCTCTTGCAGGCGGGGTATCTGCTGCGGCGGGCGATCGGAAGCTAAAACTACCTGATTTCCGGCTTCGTGCAATGTATTAAAAGTGTGAAAAAATTCTTCTTGGGTGTATTCTTTGCCTTCGATAAATTGGATGTCATCTATTAATAAAACATCGGCTGCGCGATAGTGATCGCGGAAAGTTTGCATACTATCTTTGCGAATGGCAGCGATTAAATCGTTAGTGAATTTTTCAGTTGAAACGTAAAAAACTTTGGCGCTGGGGTCAATTTCTAAGCGATAATGACCGATCGCCTGCATGAGATGAGTTTTGCCCAAACCAACGCCGCCGCACAAAAATAGGGGATTGAATTCTCGGCCCGGAGACTCGGCTACTGCGAGGGCTGCTGCGTGGGCCATGCGGTTGTTGGAACCGACGACAAAGCGGGAAAATACGTATTTGGGGTTTAAATGGGCAGGTTTCGGCGGGTGTAGGGAGTGGCTTTCGGGGCTATCGGCGATCGGGGATGGCCAAATCATGGCGGAGTCGTTGCTACCACCTGTTTCATTTCCCCCGGCAATTGTCAAGTAAATTTCTACGGGATAGCCGAGAATTTCTTCAACTGCGTCGGCGATCGTTTTGACGTAGTATTTTTGCAACCAATTGCGAGCAAAGGGGTTGGGGGCGCTGACGATCAAACAGTTATTTTCGAGTTGTTCGGCTCTGGCCGTTTTGATCCACGTCTCAAAGCTAGGCCTGCTCAGTTGTACCTGGAGACGTTCAAGTATCTGATTCCACAGACTTTCGAGCGTAATGTCCACTGCTTACCTTTGCCGATCGGCATTCAAGAGATTCAATTTGTATTCTCACAGAACTCAGTTTAATCGAAGTGGCGATTTTGAATGTCGATCGATCGAGCGACATGGTGTCGGCTTGGGATCTGTTTGGGAACCCATATCTAGAGGCTCTGCCTCGTTGATAGTGGAGTAAAACAATTGCCCAAAATATTTTCCGTAACAATTATATACACGCTAAAGCAGTGTTAGACTCACCTTAACAAGCAAACAAGCGCCCCTAGCTGTTACTAGAGACGCTTTCGATCGCTTGTTTTTTTCAGAGCGACTGGCTGCCACCAAAAACGCTCGTCAATTTCCCATTTTTATGGTCTTTGTACAGACCAAGGAGTTTATATGCCGCTTCTAAAAACCTACAGAAATCTGTAAATCAAACTTAGCGGTCTATGTTTTGCCTAGAGCAAGTGCTATATGCTTGCCTTTTTGCTCAGGTTGGCCTACTCTTCCCAGTTAGAGACTGCCTTGATTAGCAGAGGACTTGAAATATTTGGTTTTTTGACGATCAGTTTGAGCCAAGTGTTTTTCTGTGGTTTTCATACCCAGTAAGCTTTAGCAACCCGCACTAATCAAGCGTTTCCCCAGTTTATCACAATTATTGTTGGTTTTCGTCAAATTCTGAGAAAACCTAGACAAACCTATGTATTTTGGCAACTGCCTAAAACCCTGAACAAAAAACACAAATAGCCCTTATTTCCCAGGCTCTTCCTCGCTTGTGTCTGATTCACGGGAGGTAGAGCCGATCGATTTATGTCCCCAAGTAGAGCCGGGAGACGAAAAAAAATGAGAAAAAATTTGAAACATGAGTGTAGATCAACAAGTTGTCTGAAATATTAACCTTAGCTAAAATCTACAATCGGCTGACCAAATTACTTTCGGTCAATGCTAGAGTTTAAGGGAGTCTGCCGATCGCCCAAAAATTTTGTTTGTGGCTCTGCGGATATAGCAGGTATCAAAGAGCTGCTAGGCAAGTATTTAAATTTGGCCCGAAAGCCTTAAAACGTAGCGATGAAGAGTTCTACTGGCAAATTTTGGAAGCAACCGGCAATTTATATATTGCTGCTGGTAACGGGAGCAGGAGCCGCCATGTTGGGCGATCGGCTGTCGGTTTCTCAATTGCGTGCAAATTCGGGGGATGGGGGACAAAGAACCCTGCAACCGAGATTGGAAGTGCCGCCTGCTAATACTAAGCCTCAAGCTAGCAAAGTCTTGTCGCCTGTTCCCTTGTCGGGGGATGCGGCTAATGTGAATTTTATTGTGGCTGCGGTGGCAAAAGTGGGGCCGGCTGTGGTGCGGATCGATGCTTCGCGCAAGGTGAAACCAGGAAATAGAGGGGTTTCGCCGGAGGATTTTTTTGGTGGACAACCAAATTCGGGCGGCAGGGGCGGAATCGAACGGGGTACTGGTTCGGGTTTTGCGATCGGGACTGACGGCGTGATTCTCACTAACGCTCACGTTGTAGAGGGCGCGGATACGGTAAATGTCACTCTCAAGGACGGCCGCAGCTATCAGGGGCGGGTGTTGGGGGCGGATAAGGTGACGGATGTTGCTGTGGTGAAGATTGAGGCGAATGATGTGCCTGTGGTGACGATCGGCAATTCTGATAAGCTGCTGTCTGGGGAATGGGCGATCGCGATCGGCAATCCTTTGGGTTTGGACAATTCGGTGACAGCGGGGATAATTAGCGCTACAGGGCGATCGAGTACCGAGGTGGGCGTACCCGACAAGCGCATTGGTTTTATTCAAACAGACGCTGCAATCAATCCGGGAAATTCCGGCGGCCCGCTGCTGAATGCTTCGGGTGAAGTGATCGGGATGAATACGGCGATTATTCAAGGTGCTCAAGGATTGGGGTTTGCGATTCCGATTCAGGCGGCGCAAGAGGTGGCGAAGGAACTGATTGCGACGGGGAAAGTCGAACACGCTTATCTGGGTATTGAAATGGCGACGCTGACTCCAGAGGTGAAGCAGCAAATTAACGGCAATGCTAACAGCAATTTGCGAGTTGCAGTCGATCGCGGTGTGGCGATTGTGAGTGTTGTTCCTAATTCTCCCGCAGCCGCCGCAGGTTTGCGGGCTGGAGATGTGATTCAAAAGATTAACAATCAGCCGATTATTCAGTCGGAAGCTGTTCAGGACTTCGTGCAAAATGCGAAGGTTGGCGGCAATTTGCAAATGGAAATCAACCGCAACGGGCAAATAGTTAATTTGAGTGTGAAACCGGGGAGTTTGCCCGTTCAACAAGTTCGATAATCAGTTGTCAGTTGGCAGTTGGCAGTTGGCAGTAGTTATTTAACAATAACCAAATAACAAATAACAAATAACCAATAACAAATAACAACTAACCAATAACTATGCCAGAAATCTTGCAAATTTCACAATTAGGAAATCCGGTACTGCGCCAACCGTCGCAAGTTGTCGAGAATGTGAAGGACGATCGCATTCAACAGCTAATCGACAACCTAATTTCTACCGTCCAACACGCGCACGGAGTGGGAATTGCCGCCCCTCAAGCTGCGATGTGCGATCGGCTGTTCATCGTCGCATCCCGCCCCAACCTGCGGTATCCCCAAGCACCGCACATGGAACCGACAGCGATGATTAATCCCCGGATTGTCGCGGCATCAACAGATACAGCCAAAGACTGGGAAGGCTGTTTGAGTATTCCGGGGATTCGGGGATTGGTGCCGAGAAGTAGGGCGATCGAAATTGAATACACTTGTAGAGACGGGAAACTCCACAGACAAGAATTGACAGACTTTGTGGCTCGGATTTTTCAGCACGAATACGACCATTTAGATGGGATCGTGTTTTTAGACAGGGTGGAAAGCACGACAGAACTGATGACAGAGGATGAGTATCAGCAGCAATTTGTTAAATTACTTTAGCTGTGCAATACTGTTAGCCGATTGTTACTCATTGTACTGGTGAGCAGACTGTTCGTGCAACCTATACAAAGTAGTAAATTCGAGATTTTGAGATTACATAAGTACGGCGATTGCATCCTCAAGATGCCATCTTTTTTGTTTGCTTGAAACCCGCAAAACCAACCAATGCTAAAGCAGTTCCCGCAACAGTCATTGGTTCGGGAACTGGTTCGGCTGCCGTGTCTGCCAGTTCATACAACATAGTGTTACCAGAGCGATAGGGCGATCGCTCAACACCAAGAAAATGAGTGCGAGCGTAGATATAAGTTTCAGTATATCCCTCAAATCCAGATATCCACCGACCGGGATTAGATAATCCATTGGTATCCAAAGACCAGGCTGCTCCTGACTCGTATCTCGTGTAATACTCTCCAAATCCTGTGTCTGGAATGTCAACTACTTCGGTTAATCTGTCTGAACCCCTAGCTTTTATGCCGCGAAATTCCCCTTCAAAAAATAAAGCTATTGCTCCTGCTAAATCATAATATTCTCTGCGTGGCAATCGATATTCTGGCGAACTTGGTCCAGCTAATCCGGCAACAAATACAGTATTTAATCTCCCTTCAGAAACTGTAGCTTCTTCTATGCCTATTCCTGCAATCCCAGAGTTGCTAAACTTAACCAAACCGCTGGCAAATCCGGGCGCCTTCAAATTATACGTGAGAACTGCCGAGCGGGCGATCGGCATATCGGCTATTGAAATTGCTCCGTAGCAGATCGCTGTCCCTGCTAAAACTGCCAGTATGTTTCGAGTATTATTGGTCATAACTTTTCAATGAAGTCCCTAATCAACTCGCTCTCTAATCGATGTAACTAGAATATCCCTCATAATAAATAATGGCAAGCAAGTATCTACAATATTCACAAACGTTTACGTTTTAAAATATTTTTATCACTCATTTTCTTGTATAGTTGTTATTGATATTAAAAGTTGGTGGTATAATTTTTAACATTATGAACAGCAATCAACAACCTGAAAATCATCAGCCACAAATTATTTTAATTACCGGAAATATGGCTGCTGGAAAATCAACAGTTGCCCAATCACTTGCCGAAAGGTTGCCCAAAAGCGTTCACCTGCGCGGGGATATCTTTCGTCGCGCGATCGTGAATGGGCAGGCCCAAATGACGTTAAATTTGTCAGCAGAGGCATATCAGCAACTTCAATTGCGCTATCACCTGGCAGCAATGGCAGCGCGACAATATCTCCAGGCTGGCTTTACCGTTGTCTATCAAGACATTATCATTGGTTCGGCACTTGCTGAGATAGTTGCCTCGTTTCATGATGTGCCGTTGTGTGCGATCGTTCTGTGTCCCTCGGCAGAGGTTGTAGCGGCACGGGATGCAGCACGATTGAAGACCGGATATGCCAACGAAACCATGGTTTATGAATTCGATCGCATCCTCCGCACCGAAACCCCTCATCTCGGTTATTGGCTGGATTCAACCCATCTAACGGTTTCAGAAACGGTCGATCGGATTTTGGCACATTTACAAGATGAATCAGTGAGTTGACATCGCTATGTGCCGAATGCGCGCTCCTAAATCAATCGTTTAAAGAGAAGACATATGATCCTTGACATTTAAAATTTGTCGTATAATTGTTAAATAACATCAGTGATGTCGCGAACAGGAGAGCAAATGTCAATTAACTTGGAAAAAGGCGGAAGAATCAATCTTTCTAAAGAAGCACCGGGGCTGAAAAATGCCGGGATCGGTTTGGGATGGGATATCAACGCTACAGACACCGGAGGGGCATTTGACTTAGACGCTTCCGTGTTTATGCTGGGCGCTGCTGGTAAAATTCCTAGCGAAAAATACTTTGTTTTCTACAATAACAACGAGTCGCCGGATTCTTCTGTAAAACATCTGGGAGATAGCAGAACCGGAGAAGGAGTTGGCGACGATGAAACCGTTACAGTTGATTTAACCAAAGTCGATCCAGCGGTAGAAGAGATTGTGTTTGTCGTGACAATCCACGAAGCGGAATCGAGAAGACAAAATTTTGGTCAAGTGCGGAATGCTTTTATCAGGATTTACGACACCACTACTAATACAGAAGTAACGAAATACGATTTGGACGAGGATTTTTCTCGGGAGACTGCGGTGGAGTTTGGCAGACTTTACAAGAAAGATGGCGAGTGGAGGTTCCAAGCTGTCGGACAAGGCTATAATTCCGGCTTGCAAAGCTTTGTAGATAAGTACGCCTGATCAGAAGGAAATAGAGAAGACGTAGGATTGAAACCTCGTCTAAAAAAACAAAGTCCCCAGAGGCGGACTGAAGAAAGTCAGGTAATTTCAATCGCCCGTTCTTCAACCCGCTGATATCGAGCTTTGTTTGTATAGGCGCGGTTTCAACCTAAATCTGATCAGAACTGTATTGCACGATAAACCTTACACAATTACAAAGATATGGCTATTAACTTGACAAAAGGACAATCGATCGTACTCAGCAAAAGTGAATTCGACTTATCCCGATTAACATTAGCTTTGGGCTGGGATGTAGCGCAAGCTAAAACAGGTCTTTTCGGTAGAAGCAGCGGTGCAAATTTTGACTTAGATGCCTACGCTTTGCTGCTGGGAGAAAATGGCAAATTAAAAAATTACAAAGAAGATGTAATTTATTACTCTCATTTAGAGTCGAAGGATAAAACAGTTGTTCATTCCGGCGACAATCTCACGGGAGCCGGAGACGGAGATGATGAACAAATATTTGTGAAACTAAGCTCTTTACCAGCAGAATATCACAAAATTATCTTGGGCGTAAATATTTACAATGGAAAAGACAGACAACAGCATTTTGGCATGGTAGAAAATGCTTTTGTGAGGGCTGTAGATGCAGCCGGAAAAGAAATTGCTCGCTATCGCTTGTCAAGCGATCCTTCCTATGAAGGCAAATTAAATATGTTGATGGGAGAAGTTTATCGAGAAGGTGGCGAGTGGAAATTTAAGGCCTTGGGAAATCCTTTGGCTGAAGATTTGAACGGTGTTGTCGGTTCGTTTATGCGGTGAATAAAAAGCTTCACTTGTGTTCAAAAGATAATTCATCTTTTCACATATACCCGCCTTCATTCAGTTGACAGTTGACAGTTGACAGTTGACAGTTGACAGTTGACAGCACTTGGGCTAGAAGGAAAAAGATAGGAGCAATGAATAGTCTGATTTTAGTTTATTCCTACAAGGGAGAGAGGCTTGAAACCAATTCTTTCTGGTAAAACAGACGGGGATTACATTTAGTTGAATAAATCAAAAATTGACAACCACAATTTTTGATTTAAATAAAAATCTATGTTTATCTAGATTGTCTGTGGTGGTGGGGCGGGTTTATATAGATTGTTTGTGGGAAGTAAATGTGATTGGTGAACCCGCCCTTACAGATTTGTTGAAAATTGTACAATATTTATGGGTAGGGACACAGCATTGCTGTGTCCTAATTTGTATGCTAACCAATCAGTTATTCTTGGATAGCCATGCAGGTAGAAAGCATTTTTGCCACTCCAACAATCGGCAATTGATTGAGCATTTCCGCCGCAAAAGCATCAATCAGCAAATAGCGACTTCTTTCTAAATCTAAGCCGCGGCTTTGCAAGTAGAAAAGTTCATCATCTTCCAACTGGCTGACAGTTGCACCGTGGGAACATTTAACGTTATCCGCCACAATTTCCAACTGCGGTTTTGTATCGACACGTGCTCTCGGCGACAGCAACAAATTCCGGCTCAATTGTCCGGCATCTGTTAATTGTGCGGCTTTGCGAACAAAAACTTTGCCGTTAAATACAGCGCGGGCTTTGTTACCGACAATGCACTTGTGCAATTGCCGACTTGTGCCGTGGGGATGATTGAAATCGATTAAACTGTGAGTGTCCGCCAACTGTTCGCCAAAGGCTACGGTTAAGCCGTTTAAAGTTGTTTCGGTGCCTTCGCCGCGCTGAAATACTTCTAAATTGTGCCGCGATATTTTGCCGCCCAAACTGATAGCATGACAAGTATAACGACTATTGCGCGCTTGCTCGATCGCACTTTTGCCCACATGAACAACATCCAAACCTTCGCGCTGAAGCCGAACATGATTCACCGTGGCGTTTTCACCGACAACAACATCCGTCACAGCATTCGTAAAAGCGGGTACATTGCCGATAGTTGCGTAATCCTCAACGACAGTGATGTTGCTGCCAGCCTCAGCTATGATTAAGCAGTGCGGCTGACACATCGTCCCAGATGCACCTGGTGCAGTCAGGAACAGCAAATGAATCGGAAGGTCGATCGGCATATTAGCCGGTACGAACACCACCGCAGCATCCACCAAACCCGCAGTATTCAAGGCTGTGAACACTTCAGTTTGCTGTTTGTGCTTGCTCAAAACATCGGTGATGCGCGATCGATATTTTTCCGGTACATTGGATAGATTACCTACATAAAAGTCCGGCAAATTCCCCGTTGACAAATCCGGCGCATAAAAACCGTTAACAAATACCAATCTTAATGGTAAATCATCCCGATTTTTCACAGGCATAATAATATCAGTCAGCTTAACATTTGACTGATTGCTCTGCGGTACATGAAAAGGAACTTGCAAAACCGGCGACAAATCAGTAAAGCGCCATTCCTCATCCCTCACCGTCGGAAAACTCGCAGCCAGCACATATTCAGTCGCCGCATCCCGCAAATCCTGCAACCCGTAAGTCGAACTTTCGCTATTAGCAACCTCCAACTTACCGCACTGATTAACCAAATCAGCCAAAAACATTTCCCTAGTAGCAACCTGAGTATTTATCATCGCGCGCCAACTCCTGCTGCTTCCTCTTCCACAACCCAGTCATAACCGCGCTCTTCCAATTCCAGCGCCAACTCTTTCGGGCCAGTTAAGATAATTCTACCAGCTTCCATGACGTGAATGAAATCAGGGATAATGTAATTCAACAACCGCTGATAGTGAGTAATCACCAACATCGAATTTTCAGCAGTTGACAACTGATTCACACCGCCAGCAACAATTTTGAGAGCATCGATATCCAAACCAGAATCAGTCTCATCCAAAATAGCTAACTTCGGTTCCAACAGCGCCATTTGCAAAATCTCGTTGCGCTTTTTCTCGCCACCGGAAAAACCCTCATTTACGCTGCGGCTCAAGAAAGCCGGATTCATCTTAACAATATCCAGCTTGTCCTCGATTAAATCTTGGAAATCAAAAGCATCTAATTCTTCCAATTCACGATGTTTGCGGTGAGCATTGTAAGCCACGCGCAAGAAATCGACATTGCTAACGCCGGGAATTTCTAAAGGATATTGGAATGCTAGAAACACACCAGCCAGAGAGCGTTCTTCTGGCGGTAATTCCAGTAGATTCTGCCCTAAAAATGTCACTTCTCCACCTGTTACTGTATAAGCGGGATGGCCGGCTAATATTTTGGATAATGTGCTTTTCCCTGAACCGTTCGGGCCCATGATGGCGTGAATTTCGCCGGATTTAATTTCTAGGTTCAAACCCTTCAGGATTTGGGTATCTTCAACATTCGCAGTTAAATTGCGGACGGATAGAATTACTGGACTATTTTCAACAATCATCTCTTTTTTTCCTTGGCCTCAATGCAGTTTACAGTGGGTGGGGGCGGGTTTATTTAACCTGTTTGCACCGTTTAAGGTTTTTGGTGAACCCGCCCCTACAAGTTTTTGATAATGGTGCAAGATGTGAGTTCTATCAGGGGCTTTTTGGTGGGTGGGGGCGGGTTTATTTAACCTGTTTGCACCTTTTAAGGTTTTTGGTGAACCCGCCCCTACAGGTGTTTGATATATGGCGCAAGATGTGAGTTCTATCAGGGGCTTTTTGGTGGGTGGGGGCGGGTTTATTTAACCTGTTTGCACCTTTTAAGGTTTTTGGTGAACCCACCCCTACAGGTTTTTTGATAATAGTGCAAGATGTGAGTTCTACCCGACACTTCCTTCGAGTTTCAGGCTCAACAGCTTATCAGCTTCCGCAGCAAATTCCATCGGTAACTGATTGAACACATCTTTGCAGAAACCGCTAATCATCATCGAAATAGCATTTTCTGCGGAAATTCCCCGCTGGGCGAAGAAGAACAATTGTTCTTCCCCAATTTTGGAAGTCGAGGCTTCGTGTTCCACTTTAGCAGTATGGTTCTGCACTTGAATATAAGGGAAAGTATTCGCTTGAGCGTTATCGCCAATCAGCATCGAATCGCACTGAGAATAATTCCGAGCGCCTTTCGCACTAGGCCCCATTTTCACTAAGCCGCGATAGCTGTTAGAAGAGTTCCCCGCCGAAATTCCTTTGGAAATAATTGTGCTGCGAGTGTTTTTGCCAACGTGGATCATTTTAGTTCCGGTGTCAGCTTGCTGTTTGTTGTTTGTCAGTGCTACTGAGTAGAATTCGCCTACGGAGTTGTCGCCGACTAACACGCAACTGGGATATTTCCAAGTAATCGCGGAACCAGTTTCTACTTGTGTCCAAGAAATCTTGGAATTGACTCCTTGACACAAACCACGCTTAGTCACAAAGTTGTAAATGCCGCCTTTACCATTAGCATCGCCGGCGTACCAGTTTTGCACTGTTGAGTATTTGATGTCGGCATTATCCATTGTTACCAATTCCACGACGGCGGCGTGCAGTTGGTTGGTGTCAAACATCGGCGCAGTGCAGCCTTCCAAGTAAGACACAGAGCTGTTTTCTTCTGCGATAATTAGGGTGCGCTCGAACTGGCCGGAATCTTCGTTGTTGATGCGGAAATAGGTTGACAATTCCATTGGGCATTTGACGCCTTTGGGAATGAAAACAAAGGAACCGTCGGTGAATACGGCGGAGTTGAGGGCTGCGAAAAAGTTGTCGCCGACTGGTACAACAGTGCCAAGATATTTTTCGATTAGTTCGGGATAGTCTTTGACTGCTTCTGTGATGGAACAGAAGATAACGCCGTCTTTGGCTAGTTTTTCTCTAAAGGTTGTGGCAATTGAAACGCTGTCGAAAACGACATCGACGGCGACATTTCCCAGCCGTCTTTGTTCGGATAGGGGAATTCCTAATTTCTCGAAGGTTTCTAATAGTGTCGGATCAACTTCGTCCAAACTGTTGAGCTTTTTGGGCTTTTGTTTTGGCGCGGAATAGTAGATAATGTTTTGGTAGTCGATCGCGGGATAGTTGACATGAGGCCAGGTCGGCTCGGTCATGGTCAGCCACTTGCGGTATGCTTTGAGGCGAAATTGCAGCAAGAATTCCGGTTCGTTTTTCTTGGAGGAAATCAGTCGCACTACATCTTCGCTCAAGCCGCGGGGGATGGTGTCTGACTCGATGTCGGTGACGAAACCGTATTTGTAGGGCTGGTTAACTAGGGTTTGGGCTGTAGAACTCATTATTTTGCGTGTTCAGTGTTCTAGATAAATCTCTGGATGGCAGACGGGGCAATGACTGTCTGGCTTGAGCGAGTTCTGCTGGACTGCTCTGGGAAGTTAAACAACAAATCTGTTGCTTTACTATATTTTAAG
The DNA here is from genome assembly GCF_020738205.1 of Microcoleus sp. PH2017_24_DOB_U_A. Taxonomy (NCBI): domain Bacteria; kingdom Bacillati; phylum Cyanobacteriota; class Cyanophyceae; order Oscillatoriales; family Microcoleaceae; genus Microcoleus; species Microcoleus sp. PH2017_24_DOB_U_A. The sequence goes on along the minus strand of NZ_JAEQCT010000045.1, from coordinate 73,986 downwards.
CTACATTAACAATAGTGATATTGTCAAAGTCTCAGAAATATTTTTTTGTGAAGATGATGCAGACTCAGCAGACTTCCACTAAACAAGACATCTTGCAGTTTTTGCTCAAGGGGGGTCAAGGGACGGCTCTCCAGTTGGCGGAGTCTTTGGATGTCAGCCCCCAGGCGATTCGCCGTCATTTGAAGGATTTGGAGGGGGAGGGGCTGATTCAGTATCGGTCGGTTCAGGCTGGGATGGGGCGACCGCAGCACATTTATGAGCTTACCAGTCTGGGGCGCGATCGCTTCCCGAATCGTTATGGCGATTTTGCGATTTCTTTTCTGGATACGTTGGCTGAGACTGTTGGCCGCGAGCAAGTGATTTCTATCTTGCGAAAACAGTGGCAACGTAAGGCGATGGAGTACCGCAGGGTGATGGGTGCGGGTTCGCTGCAAGAGCGGGTGGCTAGGTTGATGGAGCTTCGCAGGGATGAAGGTTACATGGCTGAGTGGTATCCTGTAGATTCTGTGGATGATGATTTGTGCGATCGCGATAAGGGCGATCGATTTGTGTTTATGGAACACAATTGTGCTATTTCTAATGTGGCTGAAACTTTTCCGAGTGTTTGTGGTAATGAGTTGGAGATGTTTGCGGCTGTGTTGCCGGATTGTACGATCGAGCGCACTCACTGGATTATTGATGGGGAGCACCGTTGCGGTTATTTGATTATTGCGAGGAAGGAAGTTCGGCAGCGGATTTTGTAACGGATTTAACGGATGTCACGGATGGCGGATTGGCAGCGGATTTTGTAACGGATTTAACGGATGTCGGTTCGGCAGCGGATTTTGTAACGGATTTAACGGATGTCACGGATTAGCAATAACAAATAACCCTTCGACTACGCTCAGGGCATCGCAAATAACAAATAACAAGTAACAAGTAACTAATAACAAGTAACTAATAACTATGGAACCATTAGCTGATTTTTTAAAGCCGGAAGAGTGCGCGGAAGTTGATATGGCGCTGTTGTCGTCGAAGGAGAAGTTTTCGGCGCGGCTGGCTATTTATGCTTTGAGGGTGTTGAAGCAAATTGCTGGGGAGACTGGTTTGCCGGTGGCTGAGGTGACTAATGGGCAGGTGATGGATTGGATTAAGAATGATGAGAGTATTAAAGGGTCGATCGAACTTGATGCTAGTTTTGAAAACTTTTTTACGAATTTGGTGGTTGCGTCTTTGCGGCCTTTGAGGCAAATTGCGACAGAAGTTGGAGGGGCGATCGAGCAATTAACAGTTAAGCAGGTTGTGGCGTGGTTTGAGAAGGATGCGAAGATTCGCAGAGAGTAGGGTATGGATGCTGCGTTTTTGGATTTGCGATCGGGCTGATGGGCGGGCTCTCCGGCCCACCCCACAAGAGAATTTACTGTTTGTGGAACAGGCATCTTGCCTGTTGGTGCGGGCGGGCTCTCCGGCCCACCCCACAAGA